>CAYYGB010000037.1:0-8382 GCA_964471285.1 uncultured Candidatus Thioglobus sp. | reverse complement strand
TAAAGAATTATGAATATTAAAACCATTGTTACATCCACAAGACTTCCTTTTTTAATTTTAACGCCTGTATGTGTATTACTAGGAGTGAGTGTTGTTGTTTTTGAGCATCAGAGCGTTGACCTATCTTTACTTATATTAGTCTTGATTGGCGCTTTATCAGCACACATAAGTGTTAATACTTTGAATGAGTATTTGGATTACAAAAGTGGGTTAGACCTTAAAACAAAGCGCACTAATTTTAGTGGCGGTAGTGGCGCCTTGCTAAAACATCCAGAAACGTTAAGATCGGTTTTAATAACAGGCATTGTATTTTTTTTGATTACTACACTTATCGGGCTTTACTTTATAAGTTTGCATGGATTAGATATTATGCCAATTGGACTTTTGGGCTTGGCTTTAGTTCTAAGCTATACCAGTTGGATTAATAAGCACCCTTTGTTGTGCCTTATCTCCCCAGGATTGGGTTTTGGTCTTTTAATGGTAGTTGGAACACAGTTTGTATTAACAGGCGAATACAGTCTAACCAGCGTTCTTGTTTCATTCATTCCTTTTTTCCTGGTCAATAATCTTTTGCTGTTAAATCAGTATCCAGATATAAAGGCTGATATTGGCGCAGGTCGTCGACATTTTCCTATTGTCTACGGTATTAATCAGAGCAACAAAGTGTATGCATTATTTGCATTGATAGCTATTATATTGATCGTTGTTTACGTGGCTTTAGGGTATTTACCAAATTTAAGTTTGATCGCTTTAATACCTATGCCTTTGGCATTCTTATCTTTGCAAGGGATGGTAAAACATGGCCAGCATATTGGCAGTTTTCAGCACTACCTAGGTGCAAATGTCGCATTGACACTGTTAACGCCATTATTGTTGGCGTTATCGTTATTAGTCTAAATTAGGAGACAGTAGTTTTTCCGCCTGTTCTATTGAAACACCTTTACGTTTGGCATAATCTTCAACTTGTTGTTGATTGATTTTTGCGACACCAAAATATCTAGCATCTTTATTGGCGAAGTACCAACCACTAACACTAGCTGTTGGCAGCATTGCGTAAGAGCTAGTGAGAGTCATACCGGTATTTTTTTCAACATCGAGTAAATCCCATAGCTTGCCTTTTTCACTGTGCTCAGGGCACGACGGATAGCCCGGGGCAGGGCGAATGCCTCGGTATTTTTCTTCAATTAGTTTATCATTATTGAAGTCTTCATCACTATAGCCCCATATTTCTGTGCGAAATTTATAGTGCATCATTTCAGTGAAAGCTTCAGCAAAACGGTCTGCAACAGCCTTGATCATAATTGAATTGTAATCGTCATGATCAGCCTCAAAAGCTGCTACCAATGGCTCAATATTGATACCAGTTGTTACTGCGAAAGCACCCATGTAATCTTGCACACCACTTTCTTTAGGGGCAATGAAATCACTCAAACAGAAATTAGGCGTATTACCTTTTTTATCGAGCTGTTGGCGTAGATGATTAAGTGTCATAAACACCTCACCGTTCTCATTAGTTAGCTCAATATCTTCATTGACACTGTTAGCAGGAAAAACACCGACGACAGCATTAGCCTGTAATAACTTCTCATCAATTACTTTTTTAAATAGGGCCTTGGCATCTTTGAAGAGTGCTGTAGCCGATTCTCCTACTACTTTGTCAGTCAAAATATCGGGGAATTTACCTGCTAATTCCCAGGTTCTGAAAAATGGCACCCAATCAATAAATTGAAAAATTTCATTAAGATCATAATCTTCAAACACATGAATACCGAGTTTTTTAGGCTTAGTGATGTTGTCAAATTTAATGCTTGGCTTGTTTTCTCTAGCCGCTTCTAGGCTGATAAGCTTACTTTTGCCTTTATTTGCGCGTCTAACTCTGACTTTTTCATATTCTTCTTTAGTGTTACTAACTAAAGCGGGCTTTAATTTTTCGGATAATAATGAAGTGGCAACACCAACTGCTTTGGAAGCATCCTTGACATAAAACACACCGTTATCATATTGAGGTTCAATCTTAACAGCCGTGTGCGCAATTGAAGTTGTAGCGCCACCAATCATTAAAGGTAGTTCAAAGCCTTGACGTGTCATTTCTTTAGCAACAGAGACCATTTCATCAAGTGAAGGGGTGATCAAGCCAGAAAGGCCAATAATATCAACATTTTCTTTAACGGCAGTTGCTAGAATGGTTTCAGCTGGGACCATTACGCCTAAGTCAATAATCTCATAGTTATTACATGAGAGTACCACGCCAACAATGTTTTTACCAATGTCGTGTACATCACCCTTAACAGTTGCCATTAAAATTTTGCCTCGAGCTCGAGAACCACAATCTTGTTTTTCTGCTTCTAGGAAAGGATCCAGATAGGCAACTGATTTTTTCATTACTCGAGCAGATTTAACCACTTGTGGTAAAAACATTTTGCCATCGCCGAACAAATCGCCTACGACATTCATGCCGTCCATTAATGGGCCTTCAATCACCAGAATAGGGCGGCCTAACTTGTCAAACGCTTCCTGAGTATCTTCATCAATAAATTCGGTAATACCTTTAACTAAAGAATGCTCCAGGCGTTTTTCTACTGCCCACGTACGCCACTCTAAATCTTTTTTATTGTCTTGAATTTCACCCGAACCTGAGAATTTAGGTGCAAGCTCGACTAGTCGTTCACCCGCATCAGCATCTGAATTTAACACCACATCTTCCACTGCTTTTTTCAGCTCTGGATCAATGTCATCATAAACCACTAACTGGCCTGCATTAACAATACCCATGGTCATACCAGCTTTGACCGCATGGTATAAAAATACTGAGTGGATCGCCTCACGTACAGGGTTGTTACCCCTAAAAGAGAACGAAACATTTGATACACCACCCGATATTTTGGCATACGGTAAGTTTTTAGTGATCTCTCGAGTGGCTTCAATAAAATCAACACCGTAGTTGTTGTGTTCTTCAATACCAGTTGCTACAGCAAAAATATTCGGATCAAAAATAATATCTTCAGCTGGAAAATCAACCTCATTAACTAAAATATTGTAGGCATTGGTGCAAATTTCAATTTTGCGCTCTTGGGTGTCAGCTTGCCCGGCTTCGTCAAATGCCATCACAATAATAGCAGCGCCGTAGCGCTTACATAGATGTGCATATTTAACGAAGTTTTCTTTACCCTCTTTGAGTGATATGGAATTGACGATTGCCTTGCCTTGAGTACATTTAAGGCCGGCTTCGATAATACTCCACTTAGAAGAGTCCACCATTAATGGTACTTTTGAAATATCGGGCTCTGTGGCAATCAAGTTCATAAAGCGAACCATAGCCGCTTCACCATCAAGCATGCCTTCGTCCATATTAATATCAACAATTTGAGCGCCATCTTCAACCTGTGCACGACAAATATCCAGAGCTTCTTCGTACTCTTCATTTAGGATGAGTCTTTTAAATTTGGCAGAACCAGTGATATTGGCACGTTCACCAACATTGACAAATAAAGCATCATCGGCAATATTGCAAGCTTCTAGTCCAGAAAGGCGACATTCAGGTTTAATGGTGGGAATCTTCCTAGGTGGTAGGTCTTCAATGGCATCCGCAATACATCTAATATGTTCTGGTGTTGAGCCACAACAGCCACCTAAAATATTGACCAAGCCAGACTCCGCCCATTCGCTTACCTGTTTACTCATGGTAATTGCACCTAGGTCATACTCACCAAATTCATTTGGAAGACCGGCATTAGGATGGGCTGATACATAAGTATCTGCCACACGAGACATTTCAGCTACATATTGGCGTAATAAATCAGGGCCTAATGCACAATTAAGACCAATTGAGATTGGCTTGGCATGGCGTAATGAATTGTAAAAGGCTTCGGTCATCTGCCCAGATAATGTACGACCTGAGGCATCAGTGATGGTGCCTGAAATCATGATAGGCAATTCTACCTTGTCATCTTCAAATACTTGTTGCACGGCAAAAATAGCAGCTTTTGCATTTAGCGTGTCAAAAATGGTTTCAATCAGGATGATATCAGCACCACCTTCAATTAGGCCGCGAGTCGATTCTATGTAAACCTCAACAAGTTCATCAAAGGTAACATTTCTAAAGCCAGGATCGTTAACATCAGGAGAGAGTGAACAGGTGCGTGAAGTGGGACCAATAACACCAGCAACAAAACGAGGTTTCTCAGCTGTTGAAAACTCGTTACAAGCTTCTTTAGCAAGTCGTGCACTTTCAACATTGATCTCATAAGCAAACTCCTCCATCTGATAATCAGACATAGAGGTTTTAGTGGCATTAAAAGTATTCGTTTCTACAATATCTGCACCCACTTCTAAATACGAGCGATGGATATCTTGGATAATTTTTGGTTGAGTTAAGGATAGTAGATCGTTATTACCTTGAACTAAAACATGCCAATCTTTAAAGCGCTCACCGCGATAATCTTCTTCACTAAGTTTGTGCTTTTGAATCATGGTGCCCATGGCGCCATCTAGTACTAAAATTCGTTGCTCTAAAAGGGATTGTAGGATTTGTTTTGTGCTCATGGGCGGTATTATACCCAAAGGCTATAAGCTTCCACGCCCCATAAATTCAGCTTTATAATAGAATCAAAATTACAGATAAAGGATACAATGAAAAAAATATTATTAGCCGGATTAATAGCTGTGAGTTTTAATGCACACGCATTTTTAGATTTCAATACTTATGGCGATGACTATAAGAATAACGATTGGCCAGTTTGGACACCTATGTTTTGGATGGATAAAGCCAAAGATAACAATCCATTTTCAGATAACAAAAATACTCAATATGGCTATCCTTACAACAATCGCCCTTACAATGTTGGTGCTTCGCAATTTAATATGGCTAAGATGCCCACACCTAATCAGGCATTTCAAGCTGAATCACAGCAGGCACCAAGTCCAGCTTATATGACACCAGCAGCCATGTCATTTTCTAATTCAAATAACAAAACCACGTCGCCAGCATACAATTTACCAAACCCATATCCATCTAATTATAATTTTTCTGAACCAAGAAGTCCTTATGGCAATGGATTTTAATAATAATTAAAACTTGCAAAACTATATTACCATGATATAATATAGTTTCTTTAATTTTAGATACGGAGATAAGACAATGAAAAAACTTTTAGCAATAGCATTAATCGCAGCTTCTTTAAGCGCAAACGCATTTTTTAACAGCAACGATATGCCATGGAACAACAATTACAACAACAGCAATGGCTACCAAGAAGATAACGGTATGTTTGGTTACAACTCATACGATTACTGGGATCCACGTTGGTACATGGAAGAGATGTCAAACATGGTAGATAAGTTTGATGACGAAATCAATGACAACGGTGATAACTATAACAACTTCAATGGTTACAACCCATATAACAGCTCAAACAACCCTTGGAACAGTTCACAGGCGCTACAAGCTCCAGTTGCACCAACTAAGTAAGTTTTAGTTAGTTTAGAAAAAACCAGCACTTAGTTGCTGGTTTTTTTTCGCCCATCCAATTAGTTTAAGTGGTTTATAATTAGAGTTTATTATTAAACAATATTAAAAATAGGGGGATAGATGAAAAGAATAATAATAGCGTCATTAATGACATTAGCACTTAGTGCATCAGCTGGTTATGGCAATACTCCATGGGGAAACAATGGTTGGGGTGGTAATACGAATAACGCCAATAATGGCTTTGTCGCTCATAATCCAAATTCGTTTTTCACACCTGATTGGTTCAGTGAAGAAATGGACGACATGATGGATGAGTTCGATACAAACAGCACACCTTGGAATTCCAATGGCTATAACAACGGACCTTGGAATAATAACAGCGGCCCATGGAATAGCCGCAACCAGGGTAGAAACGTACCTTGGCAAAACAACAACTGGAATCAAGGGTCACGAGGAAATTCACAGCCATTTAATTTCCGTAATAATTCATTTGGACCAATGAACAATGGCCCATGGAACAATGCAACACCTGTAAGTAACTCACAAGTAAGATAAACTTAATAAAATAAGGAAAAAATATGAAAAAGATAATCGCAATAACATTAATGACAGTAGCGCTTGGTGCGTCTGCTTTTAGTAACAACTGGAATAGCAATAATCCTACAAACTTTGGCAACAACACGCCTTGGAGTAACGGCGGTAACGCTAATAACTTTAGTAATTTTAACAACGGCCCTTGGAATGGACAAAGCTTCAACAACGGCCCTTGGTCAAATACAAATAGCTGGAGTAAAAATGTTCCAATGAATGGTGGTAATTTCAATAATGGCCCTTGGTCAAATAGTAATAATTGGAGTAAAAACATGCCAATGAATGCTAACAATATGCCAATGAATGCTAACAATATGCCAATGAATGCTAATAACATGCCAATGAACACCAATAGCTTTAACAATACTCCTTGGAGTAATGGTAATAGCTTTGGTCCAATGAAAGCAGATACAAACTTTAACCCATTTAATGGTGGCAATAACTCTCAGCCATTTAACATGGGTACAGGTGCATCTCCATTCGGTTTTGATACAGGTTCAAATTCTTTTGGACCAATGAAAAACGGACCTTGGAACTATGGTTACAACCAAGTAATTCCTGCTACAGCTGAATCAGAGACAACACCAGCAGCAGAAACAGCTAAGTAAACCTTTAGTTGTTTAAGAAAAAGCCGGCTAATAGCCGGCTTTTTTTGCGTCTAAAAAAGCGCCTCAATATTCAATGTTTGATTGAGGTAAAATTGTTGTCCAAATTATTTATCTTTTAAGCCAGGCGGCAATATGACAACAGAATGTTTGTTTTGTGAATTAAAAAATCAAGAAAGAATTATTGGTGAATGCGATTTAACCATTAGTTTTATTGATAATTTTCCAGCTTCTCCTGGTCATACTTTGGTTATCCCAAAGCGCCACTTTGCAACTTACTTTGAGGCGAGTGAGGCGGAATTATTGGCAATTGGTGTTGCCGTGCAAAAAGCAAAATTAATTCTTGATAAAGAATTCTCACCTGACGCTTACAATATTGGCGTCAACAATGGGGAAATGGCTGGCCAAAGTATTAAACATTTGCATGTGCATTTAATTCCACGTTACAAAGGTGATGTTGAAAATCCAAAAGGTGGCGTTCGATGGATCTTAAAAGATAGGGCTAATTATTGGGACAATAAAGACCAGGTGTAATGCGCTAAATAACTAAAAAAATACTGTTACAAGGCCCGCATATGCGGGTTTTTTGTATTTTTGACAAAAAATAGTTTATATCGATTCTTGGCTCAGTGTATAGTTCAAACTCATACTATTTAATTCTTGAGGAGAATCAACATGAAAAACACAAAACACCATATTATCAAAACTTGCTTAGGGTTAACACTAGCTATTAGCACTTTGTCGAGTGCCAATTTTAGCAATCCGTCTTCTATGATGTCGCCATTTGGTGGGCAGGGTGTTTCTCAACCTCAAATGCAACCTTTTGGTAATTCTATGCCGTGGGGAGCTCAAGGTAATTCTCAGCCTAGGTATTCTAACTCTAGATATGCGACGCCAAGACAAAGATATTCTCAGCCTGCTTACAACCCTATGCCATGGTCAACAAATTCAACACCCAGCCGTCAAGCTAGTAGACCGGCAGAATCTTTTGGTGGGATGAGTATGATGCCATTTAATCCAGGTATGCAGCCTCAGAGGCAATATCAGCAGCCTCAGTCTTCATTTATGATGCCAGGAATGGATCAAGGCATTCGAACAATGATGGAACCGGGTAAGGTTATAGCTGAAGAAGCAACACCTGGTGTTTATATGAAGCCAACTTGGCGTTAAGCTTTATTTTGGTTAAACCAGCGATCTAAATGATTAGCGAAGGCTTGTCTATCTGCTTGGCTTAGTGGTGCTGGGCCACCGGTTTGCACACCACTTGAACGTATTACATCCATAAAATCACGCATACTGAGTTTTGATTTAATATTACTAGCGCTAAACAATTCCCCTCTTGGGCTTAAAGCAAGGCCACCTTTGGTGATAACTTCATCTGCCAAAGGTATGTCACTAGTGATGACTAAGTCACCTGGATTTAAGCGCTTAACAATCTCATTGTCAGCCACATCAAACCCAGCGCCAACCTGAATAAAGCTGAGGTAGCGAGAGGGCGGTAGATATAGTACATGGTTAGCAACTAGAGTTGTTTTAGTTTGAGTGCGATCCGCTGCTTTAAAGAGAATATCTTTAATAACAACGGGGCAAGCATCTGCATCAATCCAAATTTGTACGGGTTGTTTATCAATCATAAATTATTAATCAATAGGCTATAGGGTGATTATCCCTATTGATAAAGCTGTGTGTGAATTTTATACAATTGAATAGGCCTGAGAT
>CAYYGB010000036.1:0-8403 GCA_964471285.1 uncultured Candidatus Thioglobus sp. | reverse complement strand
ACGGGCGAAACTGGCTCAGTAGCGTTATAAAGGAGGCAACATGGAAAATACAATTTTAGAAATGCAATTTGCATTAGATACGTTTTATTTCTTAATGATGGGTGCATTGGTTATGTGGATGGCAGCAGGCTTCTCAATGTTAGAGGCAGGCATGGTTCGTAGTAAAAATACGGCAGAAATTTTAACGAAAAATATTGGTTTATTTGCTATTGCTTGTACAACTTATATGGTTTATGGATATGACCTAATGTATGGCGGCGGTATTCTTTTAGAGGGGATTAGTGGCGCTGGTGAGAAATACTCCAATGCATCTGATTTCTTTTTCCAAGTGGTCTTTGTTGCAACCGCAATGAGTATCGTTTCGGGAGCGGTAGCAGAGCGAATGAAGTTATTTTCATTCTTTGCATTTGCTATTGTCTTTACCGGCATCATCTACCCAATGGAAGGTGCTTGGACATGGGCTGGAGAGTCTGTGTTTGGACTTTACACGCTAAGCGATTTAGGTTTTTCAGACTTCGCTGGCTCAGGTATTGTGCATATGGCTGGTGCAGCCGCAGCTCTAGCTGGTGTGATGATATTAGGTGCTCGCACAGGGAAATACAACAAAGATGGCTCATCTAATGCGATCCCAGGTGCAAATATGCCATTAGCAACTTTGGGTACATTTATTTTATGGATGGGCTGGTTTGGCTTTAATGGTGGCTCTGTATTGGCAATGGCTAGTAAGGAAAGCGCTAATGCAGTGGCAATGGTGTTTTTAAATACTAATGCAGCAGCAGCTGGCGGTGTTATTGCAGCATTATTACTCGTAAAATTACTATGGGGTAAGGCAGATCTTACTATGGCACTAAATGGTGCATTAGCGGGTCTTGTAGCAATTACTGCAGGTCCAGATACACCAACTGCATTAGAGGCAACCTTAATTGGTGCAGCTGGTGGTATTTTAGTTGTCTTTTCTATTTCAATACTTGATAAAGTATTCAAGATTGATGATCCAGTAGGCGCTATTTCAGTTCATGGCGTTGTTGGCTTGTGGGGCTTGTTAGCAGTACCATTAACCAATCCAGGTGTTTCATTCACTGGCCAGTTAGCAGGCGCGGGTACGATCTTTGTTTGGGTATTTGGTACATCCCTAGTGATGTGGTTAATACTTAAAGCATTGATGGGCATTAGAATCTCTAAAGAAGAAGAATATTCTGGAGCAGATCTTGCTGAATGTGGTTTGGAGGCTTATCCAGAGTTTACAAAATAACCTTCCTTAAAAATTTAATGAATTTTTTACCTCGCTTATAGCGGGGTTTTTTGGTATAAATCCCTTAGGAATTCCAAGTTTAATTATGTAGAATAGAAATATAGATACTTAATTAAAAAGGAGAAAATATGATTGTTCAAAATATTATGTCAACGAATGTCAAAACAGTAACCGCTGACCAGCCTGTTAAGGATATAGCGCTTATGATGATTATGGATCATATTAGTGGCGCACCGGTCGTGGATGCTGACAATAAATTGGTTGGAATAATTTCTGAAAAAGATATTCTTCAGCATATGTTTCCTAAATTAGAAGACATTATGAGCGACACTCATTTTGATTTTGAAAATATGGAAACCAACTACAAAGATACCATGAACGTTAAAATTGGTGAAATTATGACTGTTGCTGTAGATAGTATTGATCTTGATATGCCTTGTTTGAAAGCTGCAAGCGTTATGTGGCTTAAAAAATACCGTAGAATTCCAGTGACCCAAAATGATAAACTGGTTGGTATTATTAGTATTGGCGATGTACATAGAGCCATTTTTAAATCTTGTATGACCTCGTAAGTTAGGAAACCCATTTGTATGAATACAGCACTAAAAATCATCTTAGTTGATGAGAACTCAGGACGTTCTGCGATGTTACGTAGAGCATTGCAAGACCAAGGACATGAAGTGATCTGTCGAATGAGCAGTAGTGCTCATCTACTAGACAGTAATGAGATGACTCATGCCGATGTGGTGATTGTTAATGCTGATATTCCAGATGAAGAAGTGTTTGCTAATTTGACGGATGTTAATAGAACCAAGCCTAAGCCTATTGTTATGTTTACTGAAGAGTCTAATTCTGAAATGGCAAGCTCTGCTATTAAATCAGGTGTTAATGCTTATATTGTAGATGGACTTGAAGAGAAGCGCGTTCAGCCTATTATTGATGTTGCTATGGCAAGATTTAGGGAATTTCAAGCATTAAAAGATGAGCTTGATGCGACTCGTAACCAGCTCTCTGAGCGTAAAGCAGTTGAAAGAGCCAAAGGCTTATTGATGCAGCACAAAAAAATTAATGAAGATGAGGCTTACCAATCGCTACGAAAAATGGCTATGGATAAAAACAAACGCATTGTTGATGTAGCAGAGAGCGTGATTAGTGCTTTTGAACTTTTAGAGTAACCTTATTAAGTCTTATCTTTTTTAGGATCTTCATCATCTAATTTCTTCAAATAGGCTGCGAATTCTTCATCCATTTCCTGGAAGTCTTCATCAATTTTATCCATTTCAGCATCGAACTGATCATCGTCCCATTCCTCTTCTTCATCGTCATCATCAGATTTTGAAGGCTTATCTGGATTACTAGGATCGGTATTATCAGGCTCTGGCTCAGTTTCATCATCTTTGCGCGTAAATAATGGCGCAAAAATAAGACCTGCTTCAAACAATAGCCACATCGGAATAGCAATTAATGTTTGTGAAATGATATCAGGCGGGGTTAGTAACATGCCTAATATAAAAGCACCAATCACAACATAAGGTCGGTTCTTTTTAAGATTTTCAATGGTGGTTGCGCCAAACATAATAAGCAAAATGGTAGCAATTGGTACTTCAAATGCCACACCAAATGCAAAAGAAACTTTGAGTACAAAATCTAGGTAATATTGAATATCAGGTGTGAAGTCAACAGTACTAGGACCAATGTCAGATAAAAATCCAAAGATAACCGGGAAAACCACATAAAAAGAAAACAACAAGCCTGCATAAAACAAAATCGTTGAAGAAACAACTAAAGGCATAACCATTTGCTTTTCACGCTTATAAAGCGCCGGAGCAATAAATTTCCAGATCTGATAGAGCAGATAAGGCATGGCAATGTAAACTGCCATAATTAGCGCCATTTTAAGGGGTGTTAAGAAGGGAGATATAACACCAATGGCAATAATATTGCCACCTTCAGGTAGCACATTGATAATCGGTGCTGCAATGAAGCTATAAACTTCGTTAGCAAATTTAAACAAACTGATAAAAACAACCAAAATAGCAATCACTGAGCGTAGCAAAATATCACGCAGTTCAACCAAATGTTGAACAAAAGTCATTTCTTTAAAGGTCATGATTTAGTTTTATTAACATCAGTTTTGATGTCATTGATATCTTTCTTGGTTTCGTCTAAGATTTCAACAATATTAGCATCCTTGTCCATAGCACTTAGCTGCTCTTTGAACTTATCAACCTCCAATTCTTCACTTACATCTTCTTGAATTTTGGCAATAAAGCGCTTGGCTTTTCCAGCGTACTTGCCTGCTGCTCTAGCAATACTAGGCATACGTTCAGGACCTACCACCACCAGGGCGATAACACCTATTAAGGCAAATTCCCAAAAACCAATATCAAACATGAAGGCTGTTTATTTAGTGTCTTTTTCGTTGTCGTTTTCAACAACTTTAGCTTCAATAACATCATCTTTACTAGCTGGCTTATCGTTCTCACCTTCTTTCATCGATTTTTTAAAGCCTTTAATGGCACCACCTAAGTCACCACCAATGTTTTTCAAGCGTTTACCACCAAAAAGTAGCAATACAATTACTAAAATAATAATCAGTTCAAAAGGTCCTGGCATCATAATTCTCTCCTATTTTGTTTGTTAGTTTATTTATCTCTATTGGCTTTTTCTTCTAACCCCGACAAACCAAAGCGTCTAGATAATTCTTGCTCTATTTTATCGACTTCTATGTTCTTGTGTCGTAGTAATACTAACGTATGGAACCATAAGTCGGCCACCTCGTAAATAATTTTGCTATCAACGCCATCTTTAGCCGCCATAATAACTTCAGCAGATTCTTCACCGATTTTTTTTAAAATTTCATCGGTGCCTTTATTGTATAAAGAGGAGACGTAAGAGCTGCTGGCACTTGCATTTTTTCGCTGCTCTAAAATAATCTCTAGTTGTTTGAAAATATCATCCATATATATCCTTTGGGTCTTTTATAACATTGCTCATGGTTTGCCAGTTATTATCATCTAATTTTTGAAAGAAGCACGAAGCTCTCCCGGTATGGCAAGCAATACCGCCAACTTGCTCAACTTTAAGAAGGATAACATCACGATCGCAATCTGCATAAATATCTTTAATGATTTGCATATGACCAGACTCTTCGCCTTTAAACCAAAGTTTTTGGCGAGACCGAGAATAATACACAGCCTGTTGTTTTTCTATAGTCAATGCTAATGACTCTTTGTTCATCCAAGCAAACATAAGAATTTCATTGGTTTCGTGATCTTGAGCAATGGCAGGTATCAACCCTTGCTCATCAAATTTTAGCTGCTCTAATGCATCCATAGTTTGTGCCATTCATCAGATAAAATGATTAATTTTACCGCTACCAATATTGTATATGAAATTATTTGTTTTCGCCTTGCTTATCTCGCTCAACGCTTTATCTGATGTAGGTAATTTTTCACTTGATAGTGAGCGGTCTTTGTATATTGTGGATGGCGATAGTATGAGTTTGCAGATGCGTATTGCCGGTATAGATACGCCTGAAATTAAGCAAACATGTCGAAAGCGGGTAAATAAAGTGATTGATTGTGGCAGACTATCGAAAAGCTATTTACAAAAATTACTTAAAAATATCCCAGGAAAAATTGTAATAGAGCCTGCTGGTGTTGATCATTATCAACGTATCTTGGTTCGTGTTTTTAAGGGTGATACTAACATTGGCAAGCTTATGGTCGAGTCGGGTATGGCGTTTTCTTATAAAGAAACTTATCGTCAGGAAGAGGATTTAGCTAAAACAGAAAAATTGGGTTTTTGGGGTTTTGACACACCACCTATTGATCCATATAAATGGCGAAAAATGAAACGACGTTAGTTTTGTATTTTTAAGGAGATTTTATGGATATTAATATTGTCAATAAAATAGTTTTATTTTGGGTAATTTTCTTTATTACTCCTGGACCAGTGTGGTTGTCAGTTATGGAAGTAACTCGAAACTTGTCTTTTTCAAAAATTTGGACTTTCTTCTTTAAAACGTTCTTACCTGTCAATTTATCTATTCAAGTTCCTCAGGCTATTATTTGCGTTATTTTTGTAGAATATATACTTAATATATTTTCTGATGTTGGATTTTGGCTCTATATTTTAAGTGGGCTTTATATTATCTATCTAGCTTATAAAGTTATAAACAGTAAGCGGCTGAATGTTAATTCACAGCTGAGTTTTGTAAACCTTGCAATGGTGATGCTACTGTCGCCAAAGATATGGCTATTGTTTCCTTCTGGCGCAGTTATCGCCATTCAGTTGCAACAGGGGATGTTGATAAACTCAGCTTTATTTGCATCATCCATGTTGCTAATATCGATTTTAATGTTCTTTTTGTATGTCATTATTGGAAAAATAGGCGCCAAGTTGCTAAAAGATAATTTCACTTATCTAACCTTTGTTCTTTTGATTTTATTTGCGTTATTCTTATTTTATGAAGCGATAGGCTTAACTAGCTAAGATTGTTACTAACGCATGGTGACAAGTTCTTCTGCACTAGAAGGGTGGATTGCTACCGTATCATCCAACTGCTTCTTGGTCGCTCCCATCTTAATGGCAACGGCAAAACCTTGTAGCATTTCATCAGCGCCATGACCCATAATATGACAGCCAACTACTTTTTCATCGTCACCTTCACAGACTAATTTCAAAGCAGTTGTTGTTTTGTGATCAAGCAGAGCATCAGCCATTGGCGTAAATTCTGATTTGTAAACTTTAACTTTGTCAAATTTTTCATTTGCTTGTAATTCAGTTAAGCCAATCGTACCAATTGGTGGGTGTGAAAAAACCACCGTTGCAATATTATCATAATTAAGATGACGATCAGTCATGCCGTTATATAAACGATCAGATAATCTTCTTCCAGCAGCAATGGCTACAGGTGTAAGTGGGGCACGCCCCGTTGCATCACCCAATGCAAAGATATGTTTAATATTAGTCGTTTGGAATTTATCAGTTGGAATGAAACCGCGTTGATCAGATTCAACACCTGCATTTTCCAGCCCTAGATGTTGTGTCATTGGGTTGCGACCCACTGCCCAAATAATGACATCAAAGCCAGAGAAGTCACCTTTGTTGGTATGTATGGTTTTATCTTTTGATATTTTGTCAATTTGCGTATTATGATGAAGTTTAATACCGTGATTCGTATAGTCCTTATCTAGCGCATCTTGAATCATTGGATCAAAGCCGCTAAGTAACTTACCAGATCTGCCAAATATTTCTACCGATGAGCCAAGCGCATTTAACACACCTGCTAGCTCAACACCAATATAGCCACCACCAATCACAGCAGCTTTTTTAGGTAGTTCGTCTAGTTCAAAGAATCCATCTGAAGTGATACCATATTTTGCACCTTCAACATGAGGCACAGCAGGCTCACCACCCGGTGAAAGTACGATTGTATCAGCGCTATACTCTACACCATTAACGATGATTGTATTTTGGTCAACTAACTTACCAAATCCGTGAATATAGTCAATACCTAATTCTTCTAAGTAGCCATCGTACCAAGTGGTAATACCTTTAATATAATTATCACGACCTTCTTTTAGAGTTTTCCAAGAGAAGTTTTTAATTTCAACATCAAAGCCAAAGCCTTTAGCGCTGTTGATTTGCGTGGCCGTGTTAGCTGCAAACCACATGACTTTTTTTGGCACACAACCGACATTTACACAAGTACCGCCAATGGTTTTAACTTCAATGACGGCGCATTTCTTACCGTATTCTGCAGCTCTTTCTACTGCTGATAAGCCGCCAGATCCAGCGCCAATTGCAATCATGTCATAATGTGTTGTTTTGTTTGTCATTGTATTCTCCGTATAACTAATGAGGCCTATCCATCAGTTGTTTAATAGCCAGCTTTAAGACTGGCTACAATAAATTTATCTAAATTACCATCAAGCACATCGCCAGTGTTGCTTGACTCCACTCCAGTTCGTAAATCTTTAATGCGTGATTGATCAAGTACATAAGAACGAATTTGATGACCCCAGCCGATATCAGATTTGGCATCTTCCAGCTCTTGGTTTTCACTATTACGTTTTTGCATTTCAAGCTCATAAAGCTTTGATTTTAACTGCTTCATGGCTTGATCTTTATTGGCATGTTGGGATCTGCCATCTTGACATTGAACCACTGTGTTAGTTGGTAGGTGAGTAATGCGTACCGCTGAATCAGTTTTATTAACATGCTGACCACCTGCGCCACTAGCGCGATAAGTATCAATCCGAATATCTGTTTTATTAATGTCAATATCTATATTATCATCAACTTCTGGCGAGACAAACACAGAGCAGAAAGATGTATGGCGTTTACCATTAGCATTAAAAGGTGATTTTCTAACCAAACGATGAATGCCAATTTCACTTCTTAACCAGCCATAAGCATATTCGCCATCAAAATGTATGGTGGCAGACTTTATGCCAGCTACTTCACCAGCTGAGACTTCCATAAGCTTTACTTTAAAGCGATGTTTATCGCCCCAGCGTAAATACATGCGTAATACCATTTCTGCCCAATCTTGAGCCTCTGTACCGCCTGAGCCTGACTGAATGTCGAGGTAGGCCGAGTTAGGGTCTAACTCTCCGTTAAACATGCGTTCAAACTCTAATTTAGCAATAGATGATTCAATAGATTCTAAATCATCTTTAACACCAGTAGCAGTCTGTTCATCGTTTTCTGCTTGCGCCATGTCGAGCAATTCCACTGCATCTGCCAAAACATTATCAGCTCGTTCAAATGTTTGGCAAATATTTTCTAGCTTTATCTTTTCTTGGCTTAATACTTGAGCTTCATCTGGATTTGACCATATTTCTGGATTTTCCATTTCAAGTAAAACCTCTTCTAGGCGACCTTGTTTTTCTTCTAACTCAAGATGCACAGACAATAAGCTTGAACGCTCAAGTAAGTCATTGATTTTTTGATAAGTAGGCGATAGCTCCATGATCTTGATTTTACTATTGAGTGGACATAAAAAAAGCCCCAAAAGGGGCTTTTGTGAAAATAAATTAAATTATTTTCTCAGGCCTAAGCGTGAAATCAAATCAGAGTATGCATTCACGTTTGTACCTTTAAGGTAAGTCAGTAATTTTTTACGTTGATAAACCAAATGT
>CAYYGB010000035.1:0-8454 GCA_964471285.1 uncultured Candidatus Thioglobus sp. | reverse complement strand
TATTTTAATAAAACAACAGGAAGTTAACAATGAACAAATCAGAATTAATCGATGCAATAGCATTAGCAGCAAACATTTCAAAAGCAGACGCAACTCGTGCGCTTAACGCCACAACTAGTGCAATCACTGGTGCTATGGTAAGTGGTGACGGTGTTCAGCTAACAGGTTTTGGCTCGTTTGTTGTTAGAGATCGTGCGCCACGCACTGGTCGCAACCCACAAACAGGTGCTACGATTCAAATTAAAGCTTGTAAGGTTTCTGCCTTTAAAGCAGGCAAGGCACTTAAAGACGCATTAAACAAATAGTTAAAGAAAAGCGGGTAGTTTAAATACTCACCTCTTTAAGATATCTTAAGAAGCCACCTTGGCGGTGGCTTTTTATTGCTTATCTTATAGCGGTATTCCACAAACATTTAGACACCTGGTTCGCTTATCTATATAACGGTGTTATGATATGTTTATATTCACTAAAAAGAGCAAACACAATGAAAACAATTAAGCTAATCGCCTCTCTATCTTTACTGCTGCCAACATTGGCAAATGCACTAACAACCATCACTGTGCATAACAACAATGAAATGCAAAGCACCTACTCAAAGATTTGTCCTACTGTCGAAGGTTGTATTGGCCAAGCATTAGAGCTTGACCGTAATGGCGGCAATGACGGACGCTATACAAGCATTATTGTTATGAACCATGCCAAAGTAATAATGATGAGGAATTATTCCACTACTAGAGGATTTGACAACGTAGAGGAGTTTTACAAATGATGAGAATAATTAAAGCTATTTTGTTATCAGCCGTATTGTTATCAACACTGTCTGGTGCACATACGATCACGCTTGTTATCCACAAGAACGACCAAATGCACTCTAGCGGCGCTATCGTTTGTAATAGTGTTGAGCATTGTAAATATCTAATTAAGTCTTATGAGTATAAGAGAACAGGAGACTGTGGTTGGGTAGAAGTTAAAGATGGTAACCGAGTCGTTTATAGAAAGTATTACAAAAATTATTAGCCACGATGGACTATCAACTGACCAGCTAAATTATGAAAATAATGATGATTAAAATTTACAACCTATGGGTAAGGCATTGTCCAATTCCTAGGTTATTAAAGCTTAAGCCAAAAGCTGAAAGGTTCTGTAGATACAGATACTAAAGTAGCGCACTCAATACAGGTTTTTTTAAAGTTAAATTTATAGAGCCCAGATCAGACTTAATAATCAGAAACGCTTTTAGCTTAGATGTTAAGGTGAAGTTTTAGATTATTTCCAGATATCAACTGTAACACCTTTAGCCCTAAGCTTATCTGATTTATCCTCAAGATAGCGCTGGAAGTTTGGCTGATGCTTGTATTCACCTGAGAGTGTGTAAGTCATGATGCCGTGTAGGTGATACTCTTTAAAGTAGGCATCTTTACGAATAACCTCAAGGCCTTCTTTGTCAAAAAACACAATAGCGGGCTTGTAGGTCAGTTTTAGTTTGTCGTACCATTGTTTGGCCGTGGTGCGCTCGCCAGATGGAGTGATGAGCTTTTCATCTGAAAGTGCATTAAAACGTACAACTTGCATCTGTTTTAAATAGCTTTGAGTTTGATCAAGTGATAATAAGCTTTTGTGGAAAAAATCACATTCTGTGCAATTTGGCTCTTCAAAAAATACCGCTAAGTATTTACTGGCAGGCAAGGTTTTGCTTCGAGTTAAAAAATGTGGGCCAGATTCAAAAATGGCGTTGGCATTAAGCGCACCAGAGCTGTCTTTTTTTAGACCATTAAGATAGCTTGCATAAGATTGATTAAGGTAGGTTTTATTAGAAACATAATCAAGTGTGGCGTGCATTTTATCAACTGATTGATAGCCATTTAGCCTAAGAACACTTTCACCTTTTGTGTTTAAAAAGACAAGAGTAGGGGTGAATTGTATTTTCATTTTGGCTGAAAATTCTTTTTCTATGTAGTCATTACCTTGCCAATCGGTAAGCTCTCGATCGCCCCACATATTGGTTTCAATCGTATCAAAATCTTTTTGTAATTTAGCTACTAGAGCGTCATCATGAAAATTGTCCTGAACCAGTTTGGCACAATAAGGACAGCCATCTTGATGAAAATAAATCATCACATGCTTGCCTTCATCAGCAGCTTCTTCTAGGTCTTCAGAAAAATCCATAAAACTGGCTTTAAACCAATTTGGCAGCTCGTCAACGACTTGGCTACCTAAAAATTCAGCCTCTTTTACAGGCTCCATAGCGATTGATGGCTGAAAGATCAGTAGTGAAAATATTAGAATTAAAGTGCGCATGATCTCTCCCCAGAGTTGTGTGACAGTTACTAAGAATTGTAGACCCAAAACGACGCCAATGCAAATGCTTAGCTTTCTATGGTTTCAATACCTTTTTGCGCAATGAATAATCCACAGCCTAGTAGGCGATGATCGCCCAAGCCTTTTTCTTGTAATAAGACAGACTCATCTTTTTTAAGATCAGCCAGCATTAAAGAGCGAGTGTGGATAGTACCATCATCAGTTTGAATGGTGCGCTCGAGACCGGCCATCATTTTTTTGACTTTAATACCTAAGTCAGATAATTGCTCAAAGCACTGTTGCAAAAAAGCATCTTCGCTAATACTTTGATCACAAGCTACTTGCTTTGCAAATAAAACAGGCATCTCACTTAATAATTTGTTGTTGATAAATTTAACAACTTTGATTTTGTATTCGCCAAGATCTAAGGTCTGCCCAACAATTGTCTTTGCACTATCTAGATGCGCGTGTTGAATACGAATCGTAAGCTTAGAGCGCTTAGAAGGGTAGTAAAAGCCACCTTCTTTACTTTGCTCCCATCCATTGCCATCTGCTATACCGATCGTGTGAATACCGGCGTTAGACTCGCTTAACCAAGGTAGATGTTCGAGCAATGCTTGCGCGAGTAAAAAGCCATGATCCATTGGTAATATTTTCGATTGGATTTTAAAGCTAACCTCTTGAATACTCTCAGGAAGCGTAAAATGCTCTACATTGGTGTCTTCTTGCCAAAACATACAAAATAATTGTTAAATGAATATTGCGTCATTATAGATGGAAAAATTACAACAAAAACTGAACTATCAATTTAAAGACTTGTCTTTGCTTGAACTTGCATTAACGCATCGTAGCATGGGTAAGAAGAATAACGAGCGTCTAGAGTTCTTGGGCGATAGTATTTTAGGCTTGGTGATTTCAAGAGAGCTTTATAAGCGTTTTACGCAGATTGAAGAGGGTAAGTTGTCTCGCTTAAGATCGCATTTGGTTAGAGGTCAAACACTGGCTAAGTTTGGCCTTGCTTTAGAGCTGTCTGATGTGCTAATTTTGGGTTCTGGTGAGTTAAAAAGTGGCGGTTATCGTCGTGAATCTATTCAGGCAGATGCGGTTGAAGCTATCTTTGGCGCAATTTTGCTTGATTCTGATTTAGAAACCATTAACACGGTTATTTTGGATTTGTATCAAGAGCGTTTAGATGCGATTGATCCAAATGATTCCCTTAAAGATCCTAAAACTCAGCTTCAGGAATATTTGCAAAAGCGTAACAATGCACTGCCGAAATACGAGCTAACCAAAACAGTGGGCAAGGATCATAATGCTGTTTTTACAGTGAACTGTTTTTTGCAAGATCAGAATATCCAAACCAGTCAAAATGCCAAAAGTCTCAAGCGCGCTGAGCAGTCTTGTGCACAGGTGCTATTAGAAAAATTAAAGGAGAGTAAGTAATGGGATTTCAAGCAGGATTTATTGCCGTGGTTGGTCGACCTAATGTTGGCAAATCTACATTAGTTAATGAGTTGATTGGGCAAAAGCTTTCTATTACCTCTCATCGCCCTCAAACAACTCGCCACCGTATTCATGCGATTGATACGACTGATGATTATCAAATGGTATTTGTGGATACGCCCGGTGTACATATTGGCAATAAAAAAGCCATTAATGCTTACATGAACCGTGCTGCGAGTTCGAGCATTAAAGAAGTAGACATGATTTTGTGGCTGGTGGAAGTCGGTAAATGGACAAAAGAAGATGCTCGCGTTTTGGAGCATGTATCCCAAGTTGATGTGCCTGTGATTATGTGTATTAACAAAATCGATAAATTGCCATCGCCTCAAGCCGCACTGCCTTTCTTAGAAAAAATTGGCCAAATATACCAGCCTACCGATATGTTTCCTTTATCTGCTTTTCAGAAAAAAGACACCAAAGCATTAAGAGAACTGGTTTTAAAGCATCTGCCCGAGCAAGATATGATTTTTGATGCAGACTTCGTAACCGACAGATCAGAAAAATTTGTCGTTGCAGAGTTTATTCGTGAGAAGTTAATGCGCCATTTAGAAGAAGAGCTGCCTTATGAATTAACGGTAGAAATTGAGCAATATGAACTCGACGGCAATATGCAACGCATCGCTGCGCGTATTTTTGTTGAAAAAGAATCTCAAAAAAATATTGTGATTGGCGCTAAAGGTGAAATGCTAAAAATCATCGGCACTGAAGCACGCCAAAGTATTGAAGGATTCTTAGAGCGCAAAGTATTTTTAAAGCTTTGGGTTAAAGTGTCAACAGGCTGGTCAGATTCTAAGCGTTCACTGGCATCATTAGGTTACGACTAGTTATTATTAATGGATTCAATTACTCAATTTAGTCTGGGTGCTGTTATTGGAATAGCCGTTTCACCAAAGAAAACACCAAAAGTCGCGCTGATTTCAGGGCTTGTGGCAACCATACCAGATTTGGATGTTTTTCTTAGTTATCCAGATGCTTTAACAAGTACAATTCAGCACAGAGGTTTTTCACATTCCTTGTTTTATCTCACCCTAATTTCGCCATTAATCGCAGGTTTATTGTACAAATTTTTTGATCTACTTAGCTATTTTCGTTGGCTAATTCTGGTTTTTCTTGTTTTAACAACTCATCCAATTCTAGATAGCTTTACAAGCTACGGCACTTCTTTGCTACTGCCTTTTAGTGATTTTAAAATTATGATCGGATCGATTTTTATCATCGATCCAATTTATACAATACCGCTAAGTATTAGCATTGGCTATATTTTCATCAAGAAGAAAGTACTGATGATTAATAATTTTTCGTTTAATACAATTGCACTTATATTTTCACAACTTTACTTGTTGTTTACATTTGTCGTCCAGCAATCAATACTGCCAAGCGGAAAGGCTTATGCCACTCCAACGCCATTTAACAGTGTGTTGTGGCGAGTTGTCGTTGTTGAGGATGATTTTATTAGGCAATACTTTGTTGATATTTTTGGAGATAAAGGTGTCGAAATTAAAGTTGAAAATCGACATTATCTACAAAATATTAATCAACAAGCCGTTGATAAATACGCTAATTTTTCAAGTGGTTTTTACAACTTAGAAGTTATTGATAACAAGCTAATATTGCAAGATCTTAGAATGGGAAATATTGAAACCCCATCTTTTAGTTTTATCATTGCTGAACTGATTAATGATCAGTGGGTGAGCTTATTGCCCTCTAGAAATTCTATGAAGTTTAATGCAGATAAAATGTTTGGGAATGAATAGCCATGGCAAAAGTGGATTTAACCCCAGCTTTTTTGATACATCGAAGAACCTTTAAAGATACTTCTTTATTGCTAGATTTTCTTACCCTCGAACACGGCAGAATTAGATTGGTAGGCAGAGGTTTACGCAACTCAAAAACACAAATTCAGGTGTTTCAACATCTAAAAATTTCTTATAGTGGCAAGGGAGATTTAAAAAGCTTAAGTAATTGGGAAGCCGATGATATCCCTAGACAACTTAAGGGCGATAGTCTTATTCTGGGCATGTATGTCAATGAGCTTATTTCAAGACTATTGCACGAGCAAGATCCTCATTTTGAACTGTTTGAGATTTACAAAAGTTTTGTTCAAAATTTAGCAACAATTAATCCGTTATCTAGCCATTGGTTACTGCGCTTATTTGAGCACAACTTATTACAAGAGCTGGGCTATGGTGTAGATTTTTCACAGGATATAACGGGTGAGCCGATAGATGTAAACGCTGGTTATGAATATCAACATCAAGGCGGATTTGTGAGAAGTGTTGCAGGTAAAATATTAGGAAAATCTATTAACCAATTATTGATTGATGATATTGACAACATGCCAGATCCACAGCAACTAAAGGCATGTAGAGATTTAAATCGCATGCGATTAAAACCTTTGTTGGGCGATAAACCCTTACAAAGTCGATCATTATTTTTTAGCAAATAGCACATTATGAGTATTTATTTAGGCGTTAACATTGATCACATTGCCACTCTTAGGCAGGCACGTGGCACCAACTATCCTTGTCCAATTGAAGGCGCCTTATTGTGTGAACAATCTGGTGCTGATAGTATCACTCTGCATTTGCGTGAAGATAGGCGTCATATTCAAGATTCTGACGTAGAAATTTTGCGAGATAAGCTCACCACTAAGATGAATTTAGAAATGGCAACGACAGATGAGATGATCGCCATTGCTACTAAAATTAAACCTGAAGACTGTTGTTTGGTGCCTGAAAAACGCGAAGAGCTTACAACAGAAGGTGGGCTTGAAGTAGCTAGCCAAATTCCAAGAATGACACAAGTTTGCGCTCAATTAGCCGAAGCTAGTATTATTGTTTCACTATTTATTGATGCTCAAAAAGATCAGATTGATGCAGCAAAAGAGTGTGGCGCGCCTGTTATTGAACTGCATACAGGTCATTATGCGAATGCAACGGGCGATGAGCAAAAACAAGAGTTTGAGCGTATTAAAGCAATGGCCACATATGCACATTCTATTGGCTTGCAGGTTAATGCCGGACACGGGCTTACTTTAGAAAACACCACGGCAATTGCTGAGCTGCCTGAAATTGTAGAGCTAAATATTGGTCATTCGATCATTGCAAGAGCTATATTTGTTGGTCTTGAGCAAGCTACTCGTGAGATGAAAGATTTAATCCTTAAGGTGAGACGATGATTTACGGAGTTGGTACAGATATTATTAACATTGAACGTGTTGAGCATATTTTAAGCAAAAATAAAGACGGCTTTGTTAGGCGAGTGTTGTCGGATCATGAGCAATCATTATTTGCCAACAAAGGCGATAGTGCTTCGTATTGTGCCAAACGATTTGCAGCCAAAGAAGCTTTTGCTAAGGCATTGGGTACAGGGATTGGTAAGATTGTTAGCTTTCAAGATTTAACCATTCGTAACAACGATAACGGTAAACCTTATTTCATTCCAAGCGAAAAATTACGTCTATATTTAGTTGGTAAGAATATCAAACAGGCACATTTAAGCTTGTCTGATGAAAAGCTTAATGCCGTGGCTTTCGTGGTGTTGGAGCTTGGTGCGCCAGAAGTGCTAGAGAAGAGCGAATACAATACTACGTTTTAGTTGATATACTTTCCGAAGCCTGACTCTTGGGCTTGGCGCTTAGTGCCTTTACAGCCAAATTTTTGGGCAGTTTGATACCCAGAAACAGCCATTGAATTTCTTTCTAAAATACCAATAGGTGTTTTCTCCATGTCAAAATGCTTTAGAGATTTATTCATCTTTTTCATACCTTGAAGGGTTAGTCCACCACAATTTTCATTGTAGTATTTAACCGCACCAATCACCACAAACATTTCATTAGGCGTAATAGCGTATGAGTTGATGTTTAGGGTTAGCAAAATTAAGGTGATTATTTTCTTCATAAATCGCAGTAAATTTTAGGAGGTAATTACCTAAAGTTTACTACTTTTCTTTAAGAAAATTAAAGATTTATTGGGTTATTTTGAATAGTGACACAGGTAATTAACACTGACGTCGTCTTCTAGTTTGTAGACTTTCGTAAATGGGTTGTAAGTCATTCCAATCATGCCTTTTAGCGATAGATCAGCTTGTCTTGACCATTCATCCATTTCACTTGGTTTAATGAATTTATCCCAATCATGCGTGCCCTGAGGTAAAAGTTTTAAAACGTACTCAGCACCAATGATCGCAAATAAGTAAGACTTAGCGTTACGATTAAGGGTTGATAAGAATACCTGGCCACCTGGTTTGACCAAAGTAGCACAAGCTTTAATGACAGAGCTTGGATCAGGAACGTGCTCAAGCATTTCTAAACAAGTCACCACATCAAATTGCCCAGCGTGAGTTTTGGCTAATTCTTCTACTGGAATCTTTTGATAATCAACTTCCAATCCAGATTCTAATAAGTGCAGCTTGGCTACTTCTAGGCCAGCTTCTGCCATGTCAATGCCAGTTACTTTTGCACCTTGCTCGCTCATAGCTTCACTAAGAATACCGCCACCGCAACCCACATCTAGAATGTTTAAATTCTCTAGAGAGTTGTTGCAACGCTCTTTGATATAATCAAGGCGTAGAGGGTTAATGTCATGAAGTGGTTTAAATTCTGAGTTTTTGTCCCACCAACGAGAAGCTAACTGAGCAAACTTATCAACCTCT
>CAYYGB010000034.1:0-8731 GCA_964471285.1 uncultured Candidatus Thioglobus sp. | reverse complement strand
CAAAATTTTGAAAATTCTTCAATCGGGCAATCAAGATCTAAAGAGCAAGTTGCATTTTCATCAAGCATTAATACGGTTTTTTCTGGAGAAAGGATTTTAGCCGTTTCCCCCATGAATTTAACCCCTGCAACCACAATAGTATCAGCATCACAGTTTTGACCAAAACGCGCCATCTCTAAAGAATCAGAAACAATGCCACCGGTTTCTTCAGCTAAGGTTTGTAATTCAGCGCTGACATAATAATGCGCAACTAGGACGGCATTATTGGCCGTTAGTGCTGTCTTGATTTGTTCGGTAATACTATGCACAGGTTTAATCTTTTTTAGCTAAACTCACTTGTACGCTTAATTCTCTAAGCACTTTTCTTGAAACACTGGCAGGCGCATTTGTTAATAAACAAGCAGCTGTTTGTGTTTTAGGAAAGGCAATTACATCGCGAATTGAATCACAACCAGTCATGATCATTACTAAACGATCTAGACCAAATGCCATACCACCATGAGGAGGACAACCATACTCTAGTGCATCTAACAAGAAGCCAAATTTATCTTGTGCTTCTTCATCAGAAATACCTAAAAGTTTTAACACAGTATGCTGCATTTCAACCTGATGGATGCGAATCGAACCGCCACCTACTTCAGAGCCGTTAATGACTAAATCATAAGCTCTAGATAATGCAGTTGGTGCCGTTTTTTCTAAAGTATTTGCATCAACAGTTGGCGCTGTAAATGGGTGATGAATAGCACTAAGTGAGCCATCGTCATTTTGATCAAACATTGGAAAGTCAACTACCCAAATTGGTGCCCATTTTTTATCATATAAGTCTAAGTCTTTGGCTAGCTGTTCACGCAAGTTGCCGAGTGCTTCATTTACAATTTTAGTTTTGTCAGCACCAAAGAAAATAATATCGCCTGTCTGAGCGCCTGTTAATTCAATAATTTTTGCGGTAACTTCATCGCCTAAGAATTTTAAAATAGGGGAGGCAGGACCATCTTCATTAAGTTTGATATAAGCCAAACCTTTAGCGCCATAAATACTTACGTATTTGGTGTATTTGTCAATTTGTTTACGACTAATAGAAGAGCCACCTGGTACGCGCAAAGCCGCAACACGAGAACCTTCGCTAGCAGCAGGACCAGAGAATACTTTAAAGTCCACACCTTGCATGAGCTCATCCATGTCCGTCATTTGCATTGAAATACGCATATCAGGACGATCAACACCATAAGTATGCATTGCATCAGCATAAGTAATACTTGGGAATTTGTCGCCTAAATCAACATCAATCACATTTTTAAACATGCCGCGAGTCATCTCTTCCATCATCGCCATGATCTCATCTTCATTCATAAATGAAGCTTCAATATCAAGCTGAGTAAATTCAGGCTGACGGTCAGCACGTAAATCTTCATCTCTAAAACATTTAACGATTTGATAGTAGCGCTCAAAACCAGACATCATCAACAACTGCTTAAACAATTGTGGAGATTGAGGTAGAGCAAAAAACTCACCTGGATGAGTACGCGAAGGTACTAGGTAATCACGCGCACCTTCTGGTGTGGCTTTAGTTAGAAAAGGGGTTTCAATATCTAAAAAATCGTTGTTATCCATAAACTCACGCATGAAATGCGTTACTTTAGAACGAAGACGCATACGCTTTTGCATGGCATCGTTACGAAGATCTAGATAGCGATACTTTAAGCGCACCTCTTCAGAGGTATCCGTTGCATCAATCTGAAAAGGAACGGGTTTAGAGGTGTTAAGGATTTCAATGTGATCAGCAACAATTTCAATATCACCTGAGGCAAGTTTTGGGTTGGCTAGGCCATCAGCACGAGCAATGACTGTGCCTGTAATTTTAAGTACAAACTCATTGCGAATACCTTCAGCAATAGAGAAATCAGCGTTATCAGGGTTGATAACGACTTGAGCGATGCCACGCTTGTCACGCATATCCAAGAAGATAACGCCACCATGGTCACGACGACGATTGACCCAGCCGCAAATTTCGACAGTTTGATCAATATTTTCTTTGTTTAATTCGCCGCAATAGTTCGTTCTCATAGTTTTATCCTTTGTAAATCAGTTTGATGGTTTGCTGGGCTCTACCACGCCGGTAGAGATAATAAATTTAAATGCTTCATCCACGCTCATGTCTAGTTCGATAACATCACTTTTAGGTAGCATAATGAAAAATCCAGAGGTTGGGTTGGGAGTAGTTGGTACATAAATGTTGACTAATTCCTGGCCAATTTTTTGTGCAATTTCACCTTGATAATTACCCGTTTGAAAAGCAATAGTCCACATGCCTTTGCGTGGATATTCAACTAATAATGCTTTTTTAAAGCTGTTGCCAGAAGGGCTAAGGACGGTGTCAGAGAGTTGTTTTAAGGCTTTATAAATACCTCTAAAACCAGGAATTCTATTAAGTATTTTTTCCCAAATTTCAACCAGCTTGCGGCCAATAAAATTACTAACTAGAGCGCCAGTAACAACAATAATTAAGATAACCCAAACAATACCAGAGCCAGGAATAGCACTATCAAGATGGAACAAGGCTTCGGGTAAATATTCGGGCGGCACAATATCGTTTACAAGCTCTAAAAAGAACTTAATAACAACGACACTAAGACCTAATGGAATCCAAAAAAGTAGGCCTGAAATAAAATAGTTTCTTAGGTTTTTCAATGCTTAGATTGAGATGACAATAAAAACACTCATTTTAGCATAATCAGCTACGAGATTAGATGTCCTCTTCGACTCTAAGTGTAAGGATTTCGTAGCCATCTTTAGTCACTAAAATTGTGTGTTCCCATTGTGCCGATAAAGAACGATCTTTGGTGGTTACTGTCCAGCCATCAACATTGGAAGTGGCTACCTCAAAACTACCAATATTAACCATAGGCTCAATGGTGAATGTCATACCTTCCTCTAGAGTGGGGCTATCCTCGACATGGCCATCGTCATAATGCATAACCTGAGGCTCTGTATGAAACTTAAGGCCAATACCGTGTCCACAGTAATCATGCACAATTGAATAATTGTTACTTTGAGCGTGAGCACCGATAGCCCTGCCAATCTCACCCAGCTTAAGACCTGGCTTAACCAGTTTAATGCCAATATACAAACACTCTTGTGCAACCCTGCAAATACGCTGAGCTTTAACACTGGCTTTACCAATGACAAACATCTTGGATGTATCGCCGTGATAGTCGTCTTTAATGACGGTGATATCAATATTAACAATATCACCTTTTTTGAGTAATTTATCTGATGGAATGCCGTGACAAACCACATTGTTAATACTGGTACAGATAGACTTTGGAAATCCGTGATAGTCAAGTGGAGCAGGGATAGCACCTTGTTCATTAATGATGTAATCATGGCAAATTTTGTCAAGCTCGTCGGTGCTTATTCCCGCTTTTACATGGGGTGTAATCATGTCTAAAACATCGGCAGCTAAGCGTCCAGCCACACGCATTTTTGTAATTTCATCAACAGATTTAATATCGATAGCCATTGTCTTATTTGTCCGAAGTTAATGCGCGATTTTCAAGGGCTTTAATACGATCTTCAATAGGTGGATGTGACGAAAACCATGAGGCAAAACCTTTTTTATCACTTATACCAAAGGCCGCCATTTGTTCAGGAAGCGCTTCTGGCTCAACCTGACCAAGGCGTTTTAATGCACCAATCATGTTTTGATGGCCAGCCAAGTCTGCACCGCCAGTGTCAGCAACAAATTCACGCTTTCGAGATACATACATAACAATAGTCGAAGCTAAGATAGACAAAACAATTTGTGCAAACAACGTTGTCACAAAATAACCAATACCATGTCCGCGTTGATTTTTTAGAATAACACGATCAACAAAGTGTCCAATTACTCGTGAGAAGAAAATAACAAAAGTATTTACCACGCCTTGAATGAGAGTTAGCGTTACCATATCACCATTGGCAACGTGGCTCATTTCATGACCAACAACAGCTTCTATTTCGCCCTTGCTCATAGTATCAAGTAGGCCTTGAGAAACCGCTACTAAAGCTTTATTTTTACTTGCACCCGTAGCAAAAGCATTCATTGAAGCGGTGGGGAAAATAGCCACTTCAGGCATGCGAATACCAACTATTTTTGCTTGTTTTTCAACGGTTTCAATGAGCCATTTTTCAAGGTTGTTAGCGGGTGATTTAATCACCACTGCACCTGTCATGCGTTTGGCCATCCACTTGGAAATTAATAACGAAATAAAAGCGCCACCAAAGCCAAATACAGCAGAGAAAATAAGTAGAGCTTGTAAGTCAAGATCTGCACCATTCTCCTTTAAAATTCCTTCAACACCAAGCAGGCTTAAAGTAATACTAAGCAAGACGAGAATAGCTATATTGGTCATTAAAAATAAAAAGATTCTTTTCATGGATATTCCTAGTTCGATAATAATTGAGTATTAGATATGGGTATTATCCAATAGATTCAAGTCTGTTGGTTTGCAATGCCCTTTACTAGAGTTTTAACTGCTCTTTTTCAGATAAGTTAATGTTAATTGATTGCTGATCGATTGGACAGTTAAAAACCAAATTAACCGCCTGTAATTGTAAGTCTTCTAGGTGATTTTTTTTTGCATCACTATAAAGTCGATCACCAATAATTGGGAAATTAAAACCACTAAGATGTTTTCTAATTTGATGTTTTCTGCCCGTTTCAATGTGCACACTAAGAAGTGTTTTTTCTTGGTTTTCTGCCAGTTTAGTGATATGGCTTAATGCATGTTTTCCATCGATATCATCATCTAAGCTAACTTTCTCAACTGGAAAGCTTCCCGAAACTATCGCCAGATAGGTTTTTTTAATTAGCCTATCAGCAAATAGTTTTGAAAAATCTCTAGCCATAGCCTTTGAATGGGCAATTATCATCAGCCCACTTGTTGCGCGATCAAGCCTGTGCACTAAAAAACTAGGGCGATCTAGTATTTTTTCAACCAATCGAGTTATTGAGCAATGATCTCCCCACTTTGAGCCCTGAGAAAAAACGCCAGCAGGCTTAAACCAAATGCTATAACTTTTTTTGTCTAGTATTAAAGTTGGCTGAGTAGGGGTTGAGGATAAAATTTCTTCATTCCAATAAATAAAGACTTCATCACCTATTTTTAATGGTTTTTTAATACGCCTGATTCTACTAATTTGTTTGTCTGTTTTTAGCCAAACACAGCCTTTATCCAGAGCACTTTTAAGACTTTGCTTAGATAATTCAGTTGCTTCGACCAAGGCATCAATTAAGAGCTGATTGTCGGCTTTAATGGTAATTTTTCTTTCTATCACTTTTTTACTTGCATCCCTAGGTATAAATTAAAATCATACCTATGAATACAATTAACAGATTTTTATTTAAAGACTTAGATATCCGCGGCCAACATTTATCACTCATTGATACTTGGCAAGAGTTAATCCAAAATCGAGGCTATAGTGTACCTGTAAGACAACTATTTGGTGAGCTTAGCGCTTTGGCTATCTTTTTGGCTAATGGCATTAAACACAAAGGCAAGCTTACTTTGCAAGTTCAAGGAAGTGGTGTTGTGAGTTTATTGTTAGTTGAGGTAACGAGTAATCTTAAGATCCGCGGCATGGTTAGATCAGATGGCACCATTGAAGAGGATGACTCTTTGGATAAAATTTTAGGTGAGGGTCAGATCGTTGCCACTTTGTACAATTCTCAAACAGACCATAGCTTTCAATCGTTAGTACCCATAAACCAAAAAGGCTTGATCGAAACTTTTGAAGATTACTTTTTTCAGTCAGAGCAGTTGGAATCTAGATTGTGGGTGAGTTCAACTCAGGAAAATCTTTGTGCTATGTTATTACAAAAAATGCCAGAGGCAGATCAGCATGATTCTGAAGGCTGGCATAGAGTTGGCACTTTATCTGACACCATTACGCAGGATGAGTTAAATAGTTTGGATGCAGAGTCTTTACTGCATCGTTTATTTCATGAAGAGACTTTGCAACTATTTAATGCTGATTGGGTGAGCTATGAATGTGAGCAAAACAAAGAGCGGTTTGAAAAAATCATCTATGATTTAGGTGAACAAGATGCACGCGATTTATTGAAAGAGCGCGGAGAAATAGCTATACACAATGAGATTTGCAACGAGCATTTATTTTTTGATGAGCAAGATGTTAATCGAATTTTTACTACTAACCCTTAAAGGATTAACAATGAAAAACATTATTTGGACTAAACCTAATTGCTCATATTGTAGCCAAGCAAAAAACATGCTGGATGAGCAGGGTGTTAAATATGAGGTTCGTTTAGTTGATGAAATTAAATGGAAAAATGACGATATGCTTCGTATGGCACCTGATGAGCTTACTTACCCACAAGTATTTTTAGGCGATAAACATGTGGGTGGATGTGATGATCTTGAGGCGTATTTAATGTTGCGCGAAATGGGTATAGAAACCTAAAAATTGCTAAGCTTAAGGCGTTTATTAATAACGAGAAAAGCTACCCATCAATCCCCCAAATAGCATAAACAAAAACCATAGAATTATAATCGCTGGAATTGATGCTACCGCCCATTTAACCATAAACCATACCATTGAGAAAAATGGCATTTTAATATCAGTTACTTCTACTCTTGAATCCATAGCTACTCCTGCTTGTGCTAGTTTATTTTTTCCAATCATTATATTCACAAATCAACTTATTATGGGTGTTAAAAAAAAGGTGCCTAAGTACCTTTTTTTAATATTCTAATTAAAGATTAAAAAATCGCAAGTTGTCATGCTATTAGCAGCATCACGACCACTTAACCTTTTAAAGATTAGTCAGCTTTTAGTGCAAACTTTCCACTACCTAACAAAGCAATTACTACAGCTGCTGATAGATACAGAACTTGTAATTCAATAGCCCAAGCGCCGTGCTCTGTTAATGTGAATATTTGTTGAGTATGCATTAAGCCAATTGCAAATAGCATATTGATAGCCATCAGCCATCCACCAATTCGAGTATACAATCCAATAATAACCATTAATGGTGCGAGTACTTCGCCAATATACACGCCATTTGCGATAATCTCTGGTAGTCCAATTCCAGCTAGTGTTCCACTAATAAAACCAATGCCACTAAATTTAGCGATGCCATGAAATAGCATGGTAAATCCAACCGTTAATCTTAGTAATAATTTTGCCTGGTCATCCATATCATTCTCCTTTTTTTATTTTTTGTAAAATATTTTAAATCGTCTAATGAGAGCCATCACAAAAAGGCTTTCCAGCAGTTTTACCACAGCCACAAATATATAGCTGCTCATCTACACTAGCTGTGTATGCTAATGGCTCAATATCACTGCCTTGATGGGCGCCATCACAGTATGGTGGTGTACTAGTCTTGCCGCACTGGCAAATATATTTTGTTTCGTTTGCAGATATATCAACAACATAAGGTTGACCTTTAGAATTCATTACGTTTTCCATTATATTTCCTTTTTAAGTAAGAGATAACATTATATATTGTATAAAATTGACTATTAATACTGTATTTATCATTTACTATTTCCATATGACTTCTAATAAAACTATCTTATGAATGCCAAAATATTAGACGGAATGGTTATATTTACAATGGTTGTTGATAGTAATGGATTTTCTAGTGCTGCAAGACTCTCAGGGCATAGTACCTCTCACTTAAGCAAAGTAATTAACAGGCTTGAATCCAGACTTGGTGTATTGCTATTAAATAGAACGACTCGAACAATAAGTCTCACCCCAGAAGGTGAATTATATTATCGCCAATGTGTCAATATTATTAATGAGGCGAAAACAGTAGAGCAACAACTTGAAGGGCAAAGACTAGAACCACAAGGCAATTTAAAAATAAGTTGTCCAGTAAGTTTTGGGATATATAAATTACAACCTTTAATATTAGAATACATGGATAGGTATCCTAAAGTTAATATAGAGCTAAATTTAGAAGGTAGGTATGTTGATATAGTTGGCGAAGGCTTTAACTTGGTATTTCGAGGTGCAATTAAGTTAGAAGATTCAAATCTTATCAGTCGAAAAATTCATTCGTCCAAAATAGCGACACTGGCCTCGCCAAAATATTTAGAAAAATATGGCACTCCAATCCACCCAAAAGATCTTAGCAAGCATAAAACAATTGGCCTTAACCATATTCCACAATATAACATTTGGCGCTATATAAGGCCCAATACAAAGATAGAGACAAAGCTGACAATTAAAAGCCATACATTGACCAACAATGAGCAAATGGCTTTAGAATTATGCGTAGCAGGTCAAGGTATCACTAAATTACCACTGTTCAACCTAAGAGAAGAGATTGAAAAAGGTGAATTGGTAGAATTATTTAGCGACTATGAGCCTAATGTAATAGACGTGTTTATCGTGTATCCAAGTAGACAGTATATGCCTGCTAAAGTAAAAAGTTTTATTGACTTTGTTTCAGATAGGCTTAAATAGCTATAAATTAAGCTTTTTAAGGAGATTGAGGGGGTCAAAAAAAAGGGCTTCCGTAATGGAAACCCTTAAGAGTAGTGGGGCGAGAAACGGGGTTCGAACCCGCGACCACCGGAATCACAATCCAGGGCTCTACCAACTGAGCTATTCCCGCCATAATGTGGTGCGCCCTTCAGGATTCGAACCTGTGGCCTACGGCTTAGAAGGCCGTTGCTCTATCCAGCTGAGCTAAGGGCGCAAAAAAATAGTACTAAAACAA
>CAYYGB010000033.1:0-9018 GCA_964471285.1 uncultured Candidatus Thioglobus sp. | reverse complement strand
CAAGGTCGTTTCCGTCAAAACTTATTGGGTAAGCGAGTTGACTATTCTGGTCGTTCGGTTATCGTTTGTGGTCCATACCTTAAGTTGCACCAGTGTGGCCTACCTAAGAAAATGGCACTTGAGCTATTTAAACCATTTATTTATAATCGTTTGCAAGCTAAAGGCTTGGCATCGACTATTAAAGCAGCCAAGAAAATGGTTGAAGCAGAAACACCTGAAGTTTGGGATATTTTAGAGAAAGTGGTGCACCAGCATCCAGTTCTACTAAACCGTGCTCCAACACTTCACCGTTTAGGTATTCAAGCATTTGAGCCGTTATTAATTGAAGGTAAGGCAATTCAATTGCACCCATTAGTTTGTGGCGCATTTAACGCTGACTTTGACGGCGATCAAATGGCGGTACACGTTCCTTTATCTGAAGAAGCACAATTAGAAGCAAGAACATTAATGTTAGCCTCTAATAATGTATTACACCTTGCTAGTGGTGAGCCAATTATTGTTCCTTCACAGGACGTTATTTTGGGCTTGTATTACATGACTCGTGACAAGATTAATCAGAAGGGCGAAGACATGGTTTTCACTTCTCCTGCAGAAGCGCTTAATGCTTATGAAGCTGGTTTTACAACGTTACATGCGAAGATTAAATTAAGAATTCAAGACTACATTAAAAATGACGCAGGTAAGTTTGAGCCAAGCTCAAAACGCATTGTTGATACTACGGTTGGTCGTGCAATTTTTTCAAGAATTTTGCCTAAAGGCTTATCGTTTGATTTAATTAATGAGGCTATCTCTAAAAAGGTAGTTTCAAATCTAATTCATGTTTGTTACCGAACTCAAGAATTGAAAGAGACAGTAATGTTTGCTGACCAAATGATGTACATGGGTTTCCAGTACTCAACTAAGTCAGGTATTTCATTCTGTTCTAATGATATGACTATTCCTGATTCTAAAGCTGACATGATTGAAGATGCTGAATCGCAAGTTAAAGCTATTCAAGATCAATACTCAAAAGGTGTTGTTACTGATGGTGAGCGATACAATAAAGTTATTGATATTTGGTCACGTACTTCAGAAACTGTTGCTAAGGCAATGATGGATGAGATCGGCTTTGAAGAGTTTGAAACTAAAGATGGTAAAACAGAAAAACTAGCTTCATTTAACTCTGTTTACATGATGGCTGATTCTGGTGCTCGTGGTTCTCCAGCGCAAATGCGTCAGTTGGCAGGTATGCGTGGTCTAATGGCTAAACCAGACGGCTCAATTATTGAAACACCGATTACTTCGAATTTCCGTGAAGGCCTTAACAACCTGCAATACTTTATTTCAACGCACGGTGCGCGTAAAGGTCTTGCTGATACGGCACTTAAAACGGCAAACTCAGGTTATTTGACACGTCGTTTAGTAGACGTTGGTCAAGATTTGGTTGTTACTGAAGAAGATTGTGGCACAGATAATGGTTTGATTATGAAAGCTGTTATTGATGGCGGTAATATTGTACAAACTTTAGGTGAGGCAGTATTAGGTCGTGTTGTTGCAGAAGATGTATTGATTCCAGATACTTATGATGTATTAATGCCAAAAGGTCACTTAGTGACTTTAGGTGATTCAGATAAGATCAATGAATTAGGTATTGAAACAATCCAAGTTCGCTCAACAATTACCTGTGATACACGCTATGGTGTTTGTGCAAATTGTTATGGTAATGATATGGCACGTGGTCATAAGATTGGTGTTGGTGAGGCAGTAGGTGTTATTGCAGCACAATCAATTGGTGAGCCGGGTACACAGCTTACTATGCGTACGTTCCATATTGGTGGTGCTGCATCAGCATCAACAGCGGTTAGTAGTATCAATATTAATGTTGATGGTACAGCGCATTTTGAAAACCTTAAATCAATCACAAATGACAACAGCGATCTTGTTGTAATTTCTAGATCTGCTGAAGTTACAATTAGAAACACTAAAGGTCAAGATGTTGAACGATATAAGATTCCTTATGGTGCGGTAGTTCACGTACAAGAAGGCGGCAAGGTTAAAGCAAAAGAAAAAATTGCTGATTGGGACCCACATACACATCCAATCATTACTGAGCAATCAGGTCGAGTTGTGTTTGTTGACTTCGAAGAAGGTATTACCGTTAACAGAAATACAGACCCATTAACAGGTTTGACTTTCTTTGAAATGATCGGTGAAGCAGAAAGATCTGCTGCAGCTAAAGGTCTTAAACCAATGATTAAGATGGTAAGTGAAAGTGACTCTGAAACTACATTGTCAACGCATTACTTACCTTCAATGGTTAAGATTAACTTAGAAGATAATCAAGTTATTTCAGCCGGTGAAGTTTTGGCTAAAATTCCTAAAGATCAGTCTAAGACTAGTGATATTACAGGTGGTTTACCACGTGTTGCTGACCTATTCGAAGCTCGTAAAGCAAAAGATCATTCAATTCTTGCAGAAGAGTCTGGTGTCATTAGCTTTGGTAGCCCTACCAAGAGTAAAGATCGTTTGATTATTACGTCAGCTGAAGGTGAGCCGACTGAAATGATGATTCATAAATGGCGTCAGATTAATGTTTTCGATGGTGAGACGGTTGAAAAAGGCGATGTGATTTCTGATGGACCATCAAATCCACATGATATCTTACGTTTATTAGGCGTTGAAGCGCTTGCTAACTATGTTGTTAAAGAAGTTCAAAATGTTTACCGCCTACAAGGTGTGAAAATTTCAGATAAGCATATTGAAGTTATTGTGAAGCAAATGTTGCGCAAAGTTGAAGTGCTTGATTCAGGCGACTCTATGTTTGTTAATGGTGAGACTGCTGAGTACGCGAGAGTTATTGAAACTAATAAACAATTAGTAGCTCAAGGCAAGTCTGTTGTTACTTACCAAAGATTGTTAATGGGTATCACTAAAGCTTCATTATCAACTGAGTCATTTATCTCAGCTGCCTCTTTCCAAGAGACAACTAGAGTACTGACAGAGGCTGCTACAACTGGCCGAGTTGATCCATTACTAGGCTTAAAAGAGAATGTTATTGTTGGTCGTTTAATTCCAGCAGGAACAGGTTTTGTGCATCATCAAGAGCGTCGTGCTAAGCGCGCTGCTACGATGACTCAAAGTGCCGATGCTGAAATAGCATTAGCAGAAGAGTTAAGTGAAGCAGAAAAGGTTGAAGAGTAATACTTTAGCTAATAGCTGATACTAAAACCGCATCTAATTATGGATGCGGTTTTTTTATGCCTAAAATCCGTTAAAATGCCTGCATGGATAAGACAAGTTTTAACGAATATATTGACCAGGGTTATAATCATATACCGGTATTTAGAGAGGTTGTGCTTGATACTGATACCGCATTAGGCCTATATTTAAAATTAGCAAATAATACCTATAGTTATCTATTTGAATCAGTTCAAGGTGGGGAGAAATGGGGTCGATATTCTATTATCGGTCTTCATGCTCAGACTGTGATTAAAGTGTTTGATTATGAGATTCAAATAGAAAAAGACTCAAATATTATCGAGCGTTTTCAGGTGCAAGATCCTTTAGCGTGGATTGAGCAATATCAGCAGCAATTTAAGGTACCTGAAATTACTGATTTACCAGAATTTAATGGCGGATTAGTCGGATATTTTGGCTATGAAATTATTCGCTATATTGAGCCTAAGCTCAAAGATATCAAGCTTAAAGATGAGCTTAATATTGCCGATATTTTGTTAATGGTGTCAAACGATTTGGTGGTATTTGATAACTTAGCAAATAAGGCATTTTTATTGACACATGTTAATCCTGAAACACAAAGTTATGATCAGGCAATGGCATATCTTGATACCATCGAAGCAGATATTGATCGCCCGCTTATTAAAAAATCTTATCAGTCAGACAACCTAACGACACAAGATTTTAGCTCCAGCTTTGGTGAGCAAAATTATAAAGATGTTGTTGAGCATATTCAGCGTTATATTGTTGCTGGGGATGTTATGCAGGTTGTGCCTTCTCAAAGACTAAGTGCACCTTATAAGGCACCGTCAGTTGAACTTTATCGCCAGCTTAGAAGGCTTAATCCATCCCCTTATATGTACTATTTAAATCTAGGTGATGTTGATATAATCGGTTCATCCCCAGAAATTCTCACACGAGTTGATTCTGACAGGCGAGCCACGGTTCGTCCAATCGCAGGTACTAGGGCTCGAGGTAAAGACCAAGCGCATGATCTAGCACTTGAAAAAGATTTACTAGCTGATGAAAAAGAAATTGCTGAACATTTAATGTTAATTGATCTTGGGCGTAATGACCTTGGAAGAATTGCCAAAACAGGCAGTGTTAAATTAACCGATAAAATGTTTGTTGAGCGTTACTCTCATGTCATGCATATTGTCTCTAATGTAGAATGTGACCTTAAAGATGGCATGAGTGCAATGGATGCACTTAAAGCAACTTTTCCTGCTGGCACACTGAGTGGCGCACCAAAAGTGCGAGCCATGGAAATTATTAATGAGGTAGAGTCGCTTAAGCGCAATATTTATTCAGGCGCTATTGGTTATTTATCTTGGCATGGTGGCATGGATATGGCGATCGCTATTCGCACTGCTATTGTTAAAGATGAAATGCTCTATGTGCAAGCAGGCGCAGGCATTGTGCATGATTCTATCCCTCAATTGGAATGGGATGAAACAATGCATAAAGCACAAGCTTTAATCGCTGCTGCCACACAAGTATAAATTCAACATATAAACGTTTACTGATACAGTTGCATTTACTTGAAAAATGTATAACATAGTTATCTCAGTAGGGCTTTAACCCCTTTTGTGGGGATTTATTTTTTATATATAAAGAGGAGAGAGACATGAAGAAAACTATTTCTTCAATTTCAGCAGTAGCCGCTTTAGCAGCATTATTCGTAATGCCGTTACAAGCTGGTGCTAAAGAAATGACAGACGAAGAGGTTACTTTTGGTCGTAAAGCGGGCAATTGTTTAGCATGCCATATGATTCCAGGCGGAAACCTGCCAGGCAACATTGGTCCACCACTTCTTGCAATGAAAGCAAGATTTCCAAACAAAGCTGATTTAAGAGCTCAAATTTGGGATGCAACGGCAACAAATCCAAACACAATCATGCCTCCTTTTGGAAAGCACGGTGTTTTGTCTGAAAAGCAAATCGATCAAGTGACTAACTACATTTACACAAAATAAGGAGAATAAGATGAAAAGAAGATTATTTCTAAAAAGTGCAATGGCAGGTTCTGCAGTTGCAACAGCAGTAGGTGCAGGTTTATTAGCACCTTCAATGGTATTTGCAAACACTGCAGATTTTAAAGCTAAGTCAGATGCAGCAACTGCTTCTACAGCAGCTGCAGGTAAGGGTTCATTTAAATTTAAGGCGCCTAAAATCGCTGAGAATGGTGCAGTAGTTCCAGTAACTGTAGATGCCTCTAAGATGGAAGGTGTTACACAAATCTCTATCTCTGTTGCTAATAACGGAACACCTTTAGCAGCTTCATTCAACTTGTCTGGTGCTCAAGGTTATGTTTCTACTCGTATTAAAATGGGTAAAACATCTCCAGTGGTAGCATTAGTTACTGCCGGCGGTGTAACAACTAAGGTAACTCAAGAAGTTAAAGTAACAATTGGCGGCTGTGGCGGTTAATTCGGAAACGAATCATATTAATTAGGAGAATATAAAATGGGATCAATTAAATTAAAGCCGAAGGCTAGAAAAGGTGTTATCGGTATCAAGGCGCTTATTAAGCACCCAATGGAAACTGGACAACGTAAAAAGAAAGGTAAATTAGTACCTGCAAACCATATTGTACATATGGTGGTTTCTCACAACGGTACTGTTGTGGTAGATGCGGATATTGGTAGTACTGTTTCTAAAAATCCGTATTTCAAGTTTAATGTTGCTGGCGCTAAAGGCGACACAATCGAACTTAAGTACAAAGACAACAAAGGTAAGACTGGTTCTGCGACTGCAAAGTCTAAGTAAATCTGTTTTACTATTGAGGAGAGAGAATAATGAAAAAACTAATAACAGTAGTAGCCGGTATTGGCTTTTTGGTTGGAGCAGCATCAGCGAATGTGGCTTCTGACCAAAAAGATTTGATCGGTTATTTTAAAGCACTTCAGCCTAATGTTGAGTTTGCAGACTACACCAATGGTGTTTATGCATACGATGCTGGCTCAAGAGATCAATTTGAAGAAATTTTAGATGGTATTCCTCCATATGAGGAAGCTGTTGAAAAAGGCGGAAAAGAGTTTGTTAAGTATGGTCTTAATAAGTGTGCTGCACTTAAAGATCCTGCTGCAGCTCGTGTGAAGCACCCTTACTTTGATAATGCAACTCAAAAGGTTGTAACTCTTGAAGCGGTCCTTAAAGCTTGTTACCTAAAACAAACGGGTAAAAAACTAGGCTCTAAGAAAGGAAAAATCGCGCGCATTAGTGCATGGATTTCTGATCAAGCGGCTGGTGAAAAAGTCAATGTAAAAGTTGAAGGTGCTGCTGCAAATGCTGCATACACCCAAGGTAAGGCTTTCTTCTATGGAAAGCGTGGTGAATTCAATATGTCATGTGCAGATTGTCATGTATACAATGCTGGTAAAAAAGCACGTGCTGACATCTTGTCACCTATGTTAGGTCATGCAACACACGTTCCAATGTATCGTGCGAAGTGGGCTGGTTTAGGTACTATGCAACGTCGTTACGGTGGTTGTTTGAAGAATATGCGTGCTAAGCCAATTAGTGCTCAATCTGAGTTAATGAATAACTTAGAGTATTTCCATCAAGCAATGAGTAACGGTCTAGAAATCACTGACGCTCGTTACAGAAAATAGGAGAATAATATGAAAAAGATACTAATAACAGCTCTATCAGTATTCGCCTTGACGGCTCAAGCTGGTTTTATGGGTGCTTCACATGACTGGAATAACGGCTCTTCTAACCCGTTCAAGTCGGCTATTAAAGCTGCTGAAACTGGCTATAAAGCCAACTTAGCAGTAAATATGGCTTGGCGTGATACAGCTAAGATGATTAAAGCTGCTAAAAAACTAAATGCTGCAGGTAAAACTGCTGCTGCAGTTAAGTTAGCAAATGAAGCTCATCATCAGACAGTAAAAGCTACTGCTCAACTTGATGCATCTTTAACTGCCGATCTTCGCTTATAGTACAAGTTAAGATTTTTATAAAAATACCCCTTAATTGGGGTATTTTTTTGTCTGAAATAAAGTTAATTATCGCTAAAATTGATGGATAATTAATTCCTATATATTTTTTAAAACGCTTTTTTTATGCCCAACTCTGGTTTTTGCCATCTACACTGTCAAAGTGAGTTTTCAGTCGTTAACTCTCTTATACGCATACCAAAATTGATCGATAAAGCGGTCGAATTAGGGATGAATAGTGTGGCACTAACGGATGAATCCAACCTGTATGCTGCAGTTAAGTTTTATCAAAAAGCAATATCTGCTAATATTAAACCAATTTTTGGTGCGCGTATTAATGTTGCAGATGAAGAGGGTGAGTTTTATTCAGTCTTATTACTGTGTCAAAACCACCAAGGTTTTTTAAATTTATCAGAACTTATTTCTTTGTCTTATATGCAGGAGCAGTCTATTGACGGTGTCTCTATTAGTGAGGCACAACTAGAAGCATATAACGAGGGTTTGATTTTAATTGCTAGCCCAGTTTATAGTGATGTTGCAAAACACCTACTCAGTAATAAAATTTTAGAGGCACAGCAGAAAGCCAGTCACTGGAAAAAAGTTTTTGATAGTCGTTATTATCTTAGCGTACAAAGAACATCTAGAGAATTTGATGAACGTCACTTGCATTTATGTATTAATTTAGCATTGGAATTAGATATTGCTGTTGTAGCAACTAATGATGTTCAATTCCTTATTAAGGATGATTTTGATGCCCATGAGGCACGTATTTGTATCTCACAAGGTGGCTTGTTAGATGATGCACGTCGTGTGAGCCACTTTTCTAATCAACAGTATTTAAAATCAGATGAACAAATGCAAGAGTTGTTTTCTGATTTACCTGAGGTTCTTAAAAATACAGTACAAGTCTCTCAACGTTGCAACGTTCACTTTGAGCTTCATCAAAAAAACTACCTGCCAGATTTCCCAATTCCAGAAGGCTTAAGTATTACCGAATTTTTTACGCTTGAATCTGAGCGTGGTCTAAATTCTCGCCTGCAAGGGCTTGAGGTAGATAAAGCGGAGTACGAAGCTAGGCTTAAGTTTGAGCTTGACGTTATTATTCAAATGGATTTTCCGGGTTATTTTCTTATTGTGGCCGACTTTATTCAATGGTCAAAAGACAATGATATTCCAGTCGGTCCTGGTCGAGGTTCGGGTGCAGGTTCTTTAGTAGCTTATGTATTAGGTATTACCAATGTTGACCCTATCAAGCATGAATTACTCTTTGAGCGATTTTTAAACCCTGAACGAGTTTCAATGCCAGATTTTGACATTGACTTTTGTACTGATCGACGTGATGAAGTCATCGATTATGTGGCTAAAAAATATGGCCGCGAAAAGGTCTCGCAAATTATTACTTATGGCACCATGGCAGCCAAGGGAGTTGTGCGCGATGTCGGCCGTGTGCTTGGCCATCCTTATGGTTTTAGTGATAAATTATCTAAGCTTATTCCAAACGATTTAAAAATGACATTAGATAAAGCGCTAATGCCAGAATCTGAAGGTGGCTCGGACGATTTACTTGCACGCTACCGCTCGGAAGAGGCGGTCACTAATTTGATCAATCTATCTAAAAAACTAGAGGGCGTGGTAAGAAACGTTGGCACGCACGCTGGCGGTGTTGTTATTGCACCGAGTAAGATTAGTGATTTTTGCCCTGTTTATAAAGGTTCAGGTGAAGATGATGGTGTGGTTTCACAGTTTGATAAAGACGATGTCGAAGCAGTAGGCTTAGTAAAGTTTGACTTTTTAGGCTTGTCTAACTTAACGGTTATTCATAAGACCATCAAAATGATTGAAGCCAAAGGATTGAGTGATAA
>CAYYGB010000032.1:0-9045 GCA_964471285.1 uncultured Candidatus Thioglobus sp. | reverse complement strand
CACAGATTTGATTGCAGCAGAAATCGCCCTATTGCGTGGACAAAATTCTGAATATAAGCTTAAAAACGCTATTAATTCAGTGGCTAGTCAATATGACTATGTGATTATCGATTGTCCGCCTTCTTTGAATATGCTAACTATTAATGCCTTTACTGCATCTGATGGGATTATTATTCCTATGCAGTGTGAATATTATGCATTAGAAGGTTTGAGTGCTCTAATACAAACCATTGACAAGATTAAAGCTACCACCAATCCAGAGCTTGAAATTACTGGACTGGTGAGAACCATGTATGACAACCGAAATAATCTGTCAAATGAAGTGTCTTTACAATTACAGCAATATTTCTCACACAAAGTATTTAAAACCATTGTCCCTAGAAATGTAAAATTAGCAGAGGCGCCTAGTTTTGGTCAAGATGTAATTAGCTACGCTAGATCATCTAAGGGTGCAATTTCCTATATCTCTTTAGCCAGTGAAGTGCTAAGAAAAACATCAATGAATTAACTATTATGGCAAAAATCTCAAAACTAGGTCGCGGACTAGATATTTTATTAGGACAAGTTGGCACCAACACTGAAAATTCAGAAACTAATAACAGCATGAGAATGCTAAGTGTTAATAGTCTTCAGCGTGGTAAATTTCAGCCTAGAGATGACATAGATACAGAAACACTCAATGAGCTAGCTGCATCAATAACTTCTCAAGGCGTTATTCAGCCATTGGTTGTTAGAAAGGTCACTTACGATAAGTACGAAATTATTGCAGGTGAGCGTCGTTGGCATGCTGCTCAAATTGCCGGGCTAGAAGAAGTGCCTGTAATTGTGCGTGAAATTAACGACCAGGTAGCTCTTGCTATTGGTCTGATTGAAAATATCCAGCGTGAATCGCTAACACCGCTTGAAGAGGCAAAAGCTTTACAGCAACTGATTGAAGATTTTAAGATGACGCATGAAGAGATTTCTAATGTGGTGGGTCGTTCACGCTCTAGTGTGAGTAATCTTATTCGCTTATTGCAACTTGGTGAAGAATCAAAAAAACTTCTTGGTCAGGGAAAGATTGAAATGGGGCATGCTCGTGCACTGCTACCGTTGACGCAAGATGATCAGCTAATGGTGGCCAACCAAGTCATTGCAAAATCTTTATCTGTGCGTCAAACTGAAGAATTGGTTAAACGTGTTTTAAATCCAAAAACAAAAATCGCCACAACTATTGAGCCGCATATTTCTGAATTGATGAGTGCTTTGTCAAAAACACTGAACTCTAAAACTGAGATTAAAGCTACGGGTGATAAAGGGAAAATCGTTATTCATTATCAATCAGAAGACGAACTAAGCAATATCTTAAAACATATCAATTAGTTCTTTAAACCTTAGTCTTAATCAATACCGCCAACTCTATCTAGCTTAAGCGAATCATCATAGTGCATCCAGATGCCGAACGCTTTACCGATAATGTATTTTTCTGGCACAAAGCCCCAAAAGCGAGAATCGCTACTGCGAGATCGGTTGTCACCCATGACAAAATAATGCCCTTTTGGAACAACTGCCTTCACGCCACGAGAATTTTGATTTGGGTCTAGCAAGATATCATGAGGGTTATTACCTAACAACTCTCGCTTATGTTTAAAACCTGTCATCTCTGAGCCAGATTCAACACCCTGGTAATCTTCAAAATTTTCATAAGCCATCTTTTTGCCATTAATTGACAAGCGATCAGCATGATGAACAACAGTATCACCGGGAATACCAACAATTCTTTTAATAAAATCAGCACCCTGATACTTGTCATTTTTCTCATAATTAGGATATCTAAAAACAATCACATCCCCTCTTTCGGGTTTTTTGAACTCTATAAGCTTTTTGTTTAGCACTGGAATGCTAACGCCATAATCAAACTTAGAAACCAAAATAAAATCTCCCGTTAATAAAGTTGGCATCATGGAATTAGATGGAATTCTAAAAGGTTCCACAATAAAACCACGTAATGCAAATACTAAAAGCAACACTGGGAAAAATTCTGCAGACCATTGAACGATTTTTGGACGGTTGGCGTATTTCTCATTTTTATTAAATCGCAAAAATAAAATAAAATAAACCAACTTTGAAAATCCTGTTTTATCAGGTGTTGGGAGCTCTGTATTTGGGGTCTTATTAAAAAATAAGTGATCTAAACTTACCACTACAAAGGCTACAATTAAAAATAAAGCTAAATACGATGAAACATCCCATGCAAAGAAAGGTGATGCGTTTTCAAGTGTCATAATAATATCCGTACAAAAATAAGGTAAAGTAAAACGTTGTTATTATATAATAACTTCTTTTTATAGTTTTCACATTGGAGGAAATACAATGGCATTATCAGATTTAGAAAGAGACGCTCACGGTTACTTGGTTGATCTTAACACTTGGAACGAAGACATTGCTCATGAAATTGCAGCAGAAGAAGGTGTCGCATTAACCGAAGACAGTTTTAAATTGATTAATTTCCTGCGTAGTGAATATATCAACAACAACGCCAACCAGCCTAACGAACGCAACATGGTTAAAGGTTTGAAAGATGATTGGGATGGTAAATTAGGTACTAAAGAGTTGTATAGCTTATTTCCTAAAGGTCCTGCTAAACAAGCGGGTAAAGTTGCTGGTCTTCCAGAAACAAGACGTAAAGGTGGTTACTAAGCATTAAGCTTTTTAACTTAATAAAAAAGGCGCTCATTGAGCGCCTTTTTTTATTGCTCTAATTATTTATTTAAACTTCAGTAATATCCATGCCTGCTGAATTAGCTAAATCAACAAAATTAGGGAATGAAGTCATGACATTATCCACCCCATTAATTTCAATAGGATAAGCACATCTTAAAGAAGCCACCGCAAATGACATAGAGATACGATGATCATGATGAGATTCAATGATTGATGTTGGCTCTTTAAATTCGCCACCTTGAATTTTAATACCATCTTCTAGCACTTCGTTTTTAATACCTAAAATATCTAAGCCATCAGCCATTACTTGAATACGATCTGATTCCTTAACTCTAAGCTCTTTAGCACCTGTTAGGATGGTTTCACCTTGGGCGCAACTAGCAGCAATAAATACTGCTGGAAATTCATCAATTGCTAACGGCACTAAAGCTTTAGGGATTTGAATACCTTTTAACTCTGATGATTGAACACGAATATCTGCTAATAATTCACCACCAATTTCACGCTCATTAGAAAGTGTTAGATTTGCACCCATTAACTTTAGAATATCAATCACACCCGTTCGAGTTGGGTTGATATTAACGCCCGTTAGGGTGATGTCTGCTTTTGGCGAGATACAAGCTGCCACCATGAAAAATGCAGCAGAAGAAATATCGCTCGGCACTTGTATTGCGGTTGCACTAAGTTTGCCGCCACCTGTAAGGCACATCTGATTATCATTAACGCGAACATCATAGCCTAAGCCTTTTAACATACGCTCTGTATGATCGCGAGTTGGCGCTGGCTCAGTAACACAAGTATCGCCATCGGCGTACAAACCAGCTAGCAGAACACAAGATTTAACCTGGGCTGATGCTACTGGTAAATCATAATGAATACCTTTTAAGGCTTGTCCACCAGTAATCTTAAGCGGTGGCTTGCCGTCGTTACTTTGAATGACTGCGCCCATATCTTTTAACGGGTTTATCACTCTACCCATCGGTCTTTTAGAAAGCGACTCATCACCAACTAATTCACAATCAAATGCTTGAGCGGCTAGAATGCCAGACATTAAGCGTATAGAGGTGCCTGAGTTTCCCAAATCTAATGGTTTCTCCGGCTTTTTTAAGCCATGAATACCAACACCATGAATAGTAACATTATCGTCTTCACGCTCAATTTTAACCCCCATAGCTTGAAAAGCCTTAAGGGTTGACAGCGCATCCTCACCTTCTAAAAATCCTGAAACTTTTGTCACGCCTTCGCTTAAAGAACCGAGCATGATAGATCGATGAGAGATAGACTTATCACCTGGAATTTTTAACTGACCCGACAAGGTTGTTGCCGGTTTTGCAATAAACTTACTCATAATATTTAGTCTTTTAACCAGCTATCTCTTGCAGATTTTGCATCAAGGAATAGTTTTTCTAGTTCTTCTGGTTGTTGGTTTTTAATTAAATTAGCAACTTTATCTAGGCTTTTTTGATAACCTTCAATGTGCTTAACTATTTGATCTGGGTTATTGATGCAGATATCTCGCCACATAACCGAATCACTTGAAGCGATACGAGAGAAGTCCTTAAATCCGCCTGCTGCATATTTACATGCTTCTGGATTGCTTGATATCAAATAATCCATCAGTGAAAAAGCGAGCATATGAGGTAGGTGTGACGTCATGGCCAATAAGTCATCGTGTTTAATTTCATTCATAATTTCTATTTTTGCGCCCACACTTTCCCATAAATCACTCACTGTAACAACAGATTGAGGGTTTGCATTTTTGCCTGGGGTAATAATGACACGCTTATGATTAAATAAAGTTGCGTCAGCAGCTTCAACGCCACTGCGCTCTTTGCCGGCAATCGGATGTGCAGGAATAAAATTTTCAGGCATATGTCCAAATACTTGCTTAGCAATTTGAACAACACTTGCTTTAGTGCTACCCACATCAGTAATAATCATTTTTTCGTTAACATGTGGCTTGATCATTTCTAATATTGCTTTAAAACTATTAACTGGGGTGGCAATCAGCACCAAATCTGCGCCTTCAAGTGCTTTAGCGATGTCAAGCGTGTATTCATCAATAACGTTCAGCTCTTTTGCTTTAGCCAAGTTATTCTCATCTCTGCCAAAGCCGACAATACTGATGGCCTTGTTAGCTTTTTTTAAGCCTGCAGCAAATGAGCCACCAATCAGCCCGACACCGATAATACAAATCTTATTCATAATAATGATTTTAAAGCATCTAGAAAATCTGAAATTTCTCTTGAAGTGCCTATTGACACTCGCAAGTAGTTTTTCATTTCAACTGGACGGACAATAAATCCGAGTTCTAATAATTGCTGATAAAGCTTAGCTGCATCATCAACTTTAACGGCAATAAAATTAGCTGATGAGGGAATATAGGATAGTCCCAGTTTGTCAAATCCTTGCTCCAATTGCTTAAGTCCGTTATTGTTAGCTATCACTGAACGTACTAAATGAGATTGGTCGCCCAAGGCTGCAACAGCCGCTACTTGAGCAACATGATTAACATTAAAAGGTTGGCGAATACGATTAAGATAATCTGCAATTTTTCCACTTGAAACACAATAGCCCACTCTTAAACCTGCCAAGCCATAGGCCTTGGAAAATGTGCGAGTGATGATTAAATTTTCAAATTCTGCAAGCCAGCCAATAGCTCTATCAGCATGATCAAGATATTCAAAATATGCCTGGTCTAATACAACTGCGATAGAGTTTGGAACACGTGATAAAAAAGCATGAACCGCTTCATCAGAGAGCAAAGTGCCTGTTGGATTATTAGGATTAGCAATAAAGATAAGCTTAGTTTTATCAGTAATAGCTAACAGCATAGCTTCTAGATCATGGCTAAAATTTTTAGATTTCGTAACGACAGCAGTTGCACCTAAAGCTTGAGTAGCCAGTGGATATACAACAAAAGCATATTCTGAAAAAATAACCTCATCAGTTGCAGAGCAAACATAAGTTTTAGCAACCAACTCCAAAATATCATTTGAGCCATTGCCTAATGTAATCATATCTGGCGACACATCAAGATGATCGCTAATTGCTCGCTTTAACTCGAAGCCACTTCCATCTGGATAGCGATCCACTTCGCTCACGGCTTTTTGCATTGCTTCAAGGGTTTTTTGGCCAACGCCTAGTGGGTTTTCGTTACTAGCTAACTTGACCACGCGCTTAAGCCCGTATTCACGCTGTAATTCACTAATTGGCTTGCCGCCTTGGTAAGGCTTTAAGCCTTTAATTGCCTCACAAACACTCATAATACAGCAATAGGATATGAACCTAAAACGCTCACTTTAAGTACTCTTTTTTCAACTTCAGCTAAGGCAATTTTTACCTTGTCATCATCTTGATGGCCTTCGATATCGATTAAAAATAAGTACTCCCACTTCACACCAGGAATTGGGTGACGTGCTAGCTGCATCATATTAATACCTTGCTCTTTAAAAGGTTCAAGCAAATCAAATAACGCGCCAGATTCATGCTTAGTAACAACCAAAATAGAGGTTTTATCTTTGCCTGAAGGTTCTATAGATTCTTTGCTTAGTATTAAAAATCGAGTCGTATTACCAGCTTTGTCTTCAATATTTTTAGCCACTCGCTCTAGATCATACAAGCTTAAAGCAGCTTCTGAAGCAATGGCAGCAGCGCCCACTTCATCTTTAACCATTCGAGCAGCTAAAGCATTAGAAGCGACCGCTTTTAATTGAGCATTAGGATAATGATTCGCCAACCATCTCTGACATTGATCAAGCGCTTGTTGATGTGCGTAAATCGTTTTAATTTCAATTGATTGATCAGCACTCATGAGCTGATGCTGAATAGAGATTTCCACTTCGCCACAAATCTTAAGATCTTGTGAATAAAGCATGTCTACCGTGCCACCAATAACGCCATTTGATGAATTTTCAATCGGCACCACACCATAATGTGCATTGCCCTTTTCAACTTGGTGAAAAATCTCATCAATACTAGCGCAATCAAGTGTGGAGACAGCATGGCCAAAATGTTTTAAGGCAGCTTCTTGAGTGAAGGTTCCTTCAGGGCCTAAATAAGCAATATTAAGAGGCTGTTCTAGAGCAAGACAGGCTGACATAATTTCACGAAAAATATGTGCCATATCCTTATCTTTTAATTGGCTTTTGTTGCGCTCAATGATAGAGCGTAGCACTTGAGCTTCTCGCTCAGGTCGATAGAACACGCTATTAATATCATCTGCTCTTTTAACTGTCGCAACTTCGCCCGCCAAATCAGCTCGCTCGCCGATAAGCGCTTGCACTTGTTGATCAAGTGCATCAATTTCAACTCGTAATTCCGCTAATGTTTTCTTACCCATGTTGCCTTTCAAAATCAGTCATAAATTCAATTAGTGCATCCACCCCACTTTCAGGCATGGCATTGTAAATACTGGCACGCATTCCGCCCACAGACTTGTGACCCTTTAGTGCTAATAAGTTAGCATTATAAGACTTTTCTAAGAATAGTTTATTAAGACTGTCGTCTGCCAACATAAATGGTACATTCATCCATGAGCGATATTTGGGATTAACAGGGTTTGAATAAAAATCAGAACTGTCAATTGCTTGGTATAGCTTGCTAGCCTTACGATCATTAATTTGTGCCATGGCTTTAATTCCGCCCTGAGCCTTTAGCCACTCAAACACTAGCCCAGCTGTATACCAGGCAAAGGTGGTTGGTGTGTTAAACATGGAATCGTTATCAGCTTGTGTAGCGTAGTCAAACAATATGGGTTGCTTGGCCACTACATCGCCAATTAAGTCTTCTCGTACGATAACAACGGTTGCGCCTGCTACGCCAATATTTTTTTGTGCGCCTGCATAAATAACACCAAACTTTGATACGTCAATCTCGCGTGATAATATCGATGATGACATATCCGCCACAACGGGCATATCCACTTCTGGAACAAAATCAAATTCCAAGCCAGCAATAGTTTCATTGGGCGTGTAGTGTAAGTACGCAGCGGATTCATCAATATTCCAGTTTGAATAGTCTTCAATATCAGTAAATTTATTGGCACGACTGTCTGTACAGATATTTACATCGCAATAGCGCTGTGCCTCGGCAATGGCCTTAACTGACCAGTGCCCCGTATTGGCATAATTTGCTTTAGTTTTACCGCGCAGTAAATTAATCGGCACCATGGAGAATTGAGCCGATGCGCCACCTTGTAAAAATAAGACTTTGTAATTACTGGGAATGTTCATCAAATCGCGCAAATCTTGTTCAGCTTTTTGAGCTACCTGCATAAAATCAACCCCGCGATGAGATATCTCCATCACCGAGGCTTTGGCATTGCCATACTCCAGCATCTCTTCTTGAATCTGGCGCAATACTGATTTAGGTAGTGCTGCAGGACCAGCACTAAAGTTATAGATTTCACTCATTGACATTATTTCCCAAATAATTCTGTAATAAATTAGCCCTTATTTTACGTCAATATTGGCTAAATTTTTCAAGGATACGGCCTTGGCAATCTCTCCTATTTCACTCATAACTGGCACAAGGATTTTATTAATTTTAAATCATATTAACAATAGTCTATAATCTCGCTCACTTGATTATGGAAGTGGGTGTCAATCCCACACTGTCCTCGCAACGGTATTTTTCTTAGAAAGAAATTAGTCCGATACATAATCTTTTTTTAATCTCACGAAGGATGACTATCATGAAATTCACACAACTCTCTGTGGCTGCTGCAGTATCAGCACTAACCTTTTCTACCGTAACCAATGCAGTATTAGGCCCCATTCCTATTTACTTAAATACAGAATACAGAACCGAATCTCCTGTGATTGGCTCTATTGCCTCAACACTTAGTTTTAATGCTGATGATATCAAGGCAACTGGTGCCAACACTTTTTTAGATTTTTTAGCCACTGTTCCAAGTGTTGGATTAGTTAATCCACAGGGCAATGTTCCTGCTGTATTCTTACGTGGTAACGAAGCAAGACACACATTGGTTTTAGTTGATGGTATTAGTGTTAATGATATTTCATCGCCAGATGCTGCAGTTGGGTATGGACTAAAAGTTATTCCACTTAACGACATTGAAAAAATTGATATCGTTAAAGGCTCTGGTTCTGTCTTATATGGTGCGTCTGCCATTGGTGGTGTCATCTCTATTACTACCAAAAAAGGTACTGAAGGAAATACAGTCACAGTTGGTACCAAATTTGGTACGAATAACTCTAAAACTTACTCATTATCAGCTAGCGCCGGTGGCAAAAATGGCTATGTCAGGTTTACAAAAAACAAACACTCAACAGATGGCATTAACGCTAGAACTGACTTCTCAGCTGCCGAAAAAGATGG
>CAYYGB010000031.1:0-9108 GCA_964471285.1 uncultured Candidatus Thioglobus sp. | reverse complement strand
CACACATATCACGTAATAAGTTTGACGTGTAGTGCATACCTGCTGGTGGCTGAATACGTAATGTGTGGAATTCGCCTGCAGCAGGGAATTTATAATCACCATTATCGTCTTTCAATTCGTTAAAACGTGGAATGATACCGCCACCGTAACCGATAACACCAACTGTACCACCTTTCCAGTAACCTTTTTTAGTTACGTAAGAAGTTTCAAGTGTACCTAGTACGTCACGCGCCATGTCAGCACCTGCGTGGGTATCGTTTGCTAGTCTCTTAAGACCTGTTACAAATGAAGGCCATGGACCATTTTCCAACTCATCAAGGTTGGGTGTGTTATATAGCTCTTTTGCCATTTTTTTCTCTCCGATTTATTAATAAATCCCAAAAACACAGTGTTTTAGAGATGTGAACGGGTCAAATTATACTTAAATACAAGTAAATACCACTGCTTTATAGTGATATTAGTACCTACCCCTTAGGAGGTATAACGCCATAGATTAGCCTACAACTAGGCTATTAATTTAAATTCGCAATTTTGCTGAATCAGAAGATATATTTGTCAATTTTTTTATCACCAAGGTAGCAGTTAAATCCCCTGTTACATTGATTGCTGTTCTACACATATCAAGTATTCTATCGACACCTAAAATAAGTGCAATGCCCTCTAAAGGAACCCCGATACCCTGAAGTATTGTTGCTAAAATTACTATACCGACTCCTGGCGTACTAGGCGTTCCTATGGATGCGCCAACTGTTGTAAGCGCTAAAATTACCAACTCTAACAGTGTTAGATCTATTCCAAAAAGTTGTGTTAAAAATATAGCTGCACACACTTGATAAAGTGCGGTTCCATCCATATTCACAGTGGCGCCTAAAGGTATTATAAATTTTGATATTGATGCCGGAACTTTTAGCTTCTCTTCTGCAGTATTAATCGAGAGGCCCATAACAGCAGCTGAAGACGAGGTTGAAAATGCCATAAGCTGCACTTCTCTGACTCTTCTTAAAAAATCCAAGGGCTTAATGTTTGAGCTTATATAAACGATTGCTAAATAAAAGCAAAGCAGTAATAATAGTCCAGAAATTACAGTTAAGATATACATTGACATTGATGAAATTGCATCAAAACCGATCTTAATTGTAATACTACATAATAAGCCAAAAACTGCATAAGGTGCTAATTTCATAGCCCAGTCAATTATCTTCATAGAAAACCCTTGAACTGATCTTGAGAGGTCAATTAATGGCTTTGCATCGTTCTTATCTATATTCATCAAAGCAACGCCTATAAATATAGCCAAAATAACAAATGCCAAGATATCTCCATCTAGTTTTGCTTGTACGTTGTTTACAGGTATTAGTCCAACTATTACATCCGGTATTGAAATGCTTGATACTGAAACTGCTGCCGGTAATGAGCTTGCACCAATTGATGAAATAACATCCAGTGACACATAGCTTCCAGGCTGCATCGCAAATGTTATGAGTATTCCAATAGCGACAGAAACCATTGTGGTGAATATAAAATAAGGCGCTATTCGTGAACCTAATCTTTTTAAGGTTTGTGTATCTTCTGCACTTGTAATTCCTAAAATAATTGAGCTCATAACAAGCGGGATTACAACCATCTTAATCGTTGCTAAGAAAATATTTCCAGTTAAGGCAACCCAAGGAGCAATAGAAAGCGCTATATCTTTAGGGATAAGTGCGAAAGCAGACGGCGACAATATAAGCCCAAACAGTACACCAAAAAACATACCCAATAACACTTGAAACCAAAGCTGTTTTAACATGTTAAGTCCTTTTTTTATTCATATATCGCATATCACGAAAGTTGATGAATTAATGACAATTAAGCGATTTATCGCTCTCGATTAATAGCAGTTCACGCAAGGGATAAAAATGATATTTTTTTAAGTCAGGTATTCATTTGCACGTTTCGCAACGCCACGACCTTCATCGATTGCCCAAACCACCAATGACTGTCCACGACGACAGTCACCTGCAGTGAAAATACCTTCTTGTGAAGTTTGATATTGACCATAGTCAGCTTTGTAATTACCGCGATCGTCTAATTCAATTTTTGCATCGTCACTGACATAATGCTCTGGTGATACAAAACCCATTGACAATAATACCAACTGAGAGTCCCAGGTTTTTTCACTACCAGCAATTTCAGTCAACTGGCCATCATGAAACTCTACATTTACGGTGATAAGGCCTGTTAAAGCACCATTTGCATCTTTGGTAAATGATTTGGTCATGAGTTGATATTGTCTTGGATCCTCACCAAAAGCTAATTTAGCCTCTGCATGTCCATAATCAACACGATAAATCAAGGGCCACAATGGCCATGGATTATTGTCTGCACGCTCAACAGGTGGCTGACTCATTAATTCAAAATTAACCACAGACTTAGCACCTTGGCGAATCGCTGTACCAATACAGTCAGTGCCTGTATCACCACCACCAATAACAATAACGTCCTTGCCTTTGGCTGATAAATGTGAATCATCTGCAAGTCCCGTATCTAACAAGCTTTTTGTGTTAACCGTTAAATACTCCATTGCCATATGAACACCTTTGGCATCACGATTTTCAACTGGCAACTCTCTAGCTTCACTAGCACCTGTTGTTAATATTACGGCATCAAAATCTTGTTGCAATGCTTGAATAGTAATATCTTTACCAACATTGACATTGGTAATAAATTCAATACCACAATCTTTCATGAGATTAACACGGCGATCCACAACATCTTTACCCAATTTCATATTTGGGATACCGTACATTAGCAAGCCACCAATGCGATCATCGCGCTCAAAAACACTAACACTGTGTCCTAATTTATTAAGCTCGTCAGCTGCAGCTAATCCTGCAGGGCCAGAGCCTATAATGGCGACTGTTTTTCCTGTTTTAAATTCGACATCATAAGGTTTAATCCAGCCTTGTTCAAAACCTTTGTCAATAATCGCCTGCTCAATGTTTTTAATAGTAACAGCAGGATTGTTCATACCAAGAACACAAGATCCTTCGCAAGGGGCTGGGCAAACGCGGCCGGTAAATTCTGGAAAATTGTTAGTTTTTAATAATCTAGATAAAGCTTCTTCCCATTTATCGTTATAGACAAGGTCATTCCATTCAGGAATTAAATTGTTAATTGGGCAGCCATCATCTGACTGGCAAAAAGGCACGCCACAATCCATGCATCTAGCGCCCTGCTCTTGCAAGTGCGGCTCGTCATGATCGCCTGTAAAAATTTCACCATAATCCTTTAGACGTAGATCAACAGGGCGATAAGCCTCTGTTTTTCTATCAAATTCTTTAAAGCCAGTTACCTTTCCCATTTCTAAAAATGCATAAATATAAAGCCCTCAATTATGCCATATTTGCTCTAAAAATGCATCTATAAAAAAGATGGGATAGTTTGTTTGCCTGGATCCAGGTTTGACTGTATAATTGCCTTTTTTTAAGAAACAAATATTTAAGGATAAGTTCAAATGAATTTAATTGATCAAATTGAAAGTGAACAGCTTCGAGACGACATTCCTGATTTTTCAGCAGGCGACACAATTATCGTACAAGTAAAGGTGCGTGAAGGTGATCGTGAAAGATTACAGGCATTCGAAGGTGTTGTTATTGGTAAGAAAAATCGTGGTATTGGCTCAGCATTCACAGTGAGAAAAATGTCTCATGGTGAAGGTGTTGAAAGAGTTTTTCAAACGCATTCTAAAATGATTGATTCTGTTGAAGTTAAACGTCGCGGTAAAGTTCGTCAAGCGAAACTTTATTACCTTCGTGAACTTACTGGTAAGAAAGCAAGAATTAAAGAAAAATTGGCGACTCGATAAGTTTCCCTACTTTTCTTTCAAATACCGACGATCAGTCGGTATTTTTTTGTCTAAAATTTAGACATGGAAAATAATATTCACCTTATTGAACAATTCCTCGATCATTACTGGCTATCATCAGGTGCTAGTAAAAATACCTTATCCGCTTATCGATCCGATTTAATGTTGTATGCAAAATGGTTAGGTGAGCTATCTCTAGAAAGTTCTAGCGACACCAGTATTCTTAAATATTTTCAATATCGACAAATTAGTCCATCTACTCAAGCGCGTATCCTCACTTGTTTTAGGGTTTTTTATCAATACTTGGTGTCACAAAAACTTACAGATACCAATCCAACTGCTAAGCTTCATCATCCAAAACAAGTACAAAAACTACCTGTTTTTTTAAGTATCAAGGAAGTTGAAAAACTTCTAGATGCGCCTGACCAAAAAACTATTTTTGGCATGAGGGATCGAGCAATGCTAGAGCTTTTATACTCTTGTGGATTGCGTGTTACTGAACTTGTTAGTCTGGAATATCATCATATTAATATCAATGATGAATATATTCGAATTTTAGGCAAAGGCAATAAAGAACGACTCTTGCCAATGGGTGATCTAGCCATGGAATATCTTTCTCAATATGAAAAAGAAGCCCGTCCATTTTTAATAAAAAAAGGCCAAACCGATGGCTACTTCCTGTCTAATCGAGGCAGTAATATGAGTCGTCAAAATTTCTTTTATATGATTAAAGCTTACGCTCAAAAGGCAGGCATTGACAAATCACTCTCTCCACATAGCTTAAGGCATGCATTTGCAACTCATTTAGTACAGCAGGGTGCCGATTTGAGAAGCGTACAACTCATGCTTGGCCATAGTGATATTTCAACGACACAAATATACACTCACATTCAAAATGTCCAGCTCAAATCACAACACAGTAAGCACCACCCAAGAGGCTAAGCTTACTTATGATTTAAATCTATAGAGATAGCTCAGCTAATCTTTTTTGTCGATACTCTTTGAGAGTTGACTCGGTATAACCATTTGACTCACTTACACCTCTATAAACTAAAGATAGCGCTGCTTTGAATGCCATTCCGTCATAGCTTGGCGCCATGTTTTGATACAGAGGATCATGTTGGTTCTGTGCGTCTACAATGAGTGCCATCTCTTTAAATACTTGCTTTATTTGCCCCTTACTGCAAATTTCATGATGCAACCAATTAGCCATATGCTGGCTTGAGATCCGGAGTGTTGCTCTATCCTCCATTAGCCCTACTTGATCAATGTCCATAACCTTTGAACAACCGACACCTTGATCAACCCAACGCACAACATAGCCTAAGATGCTTTGAGCATTATTTTCAAGCTCTGTCTTAATCTCAGCCGTACTTAATGTGCTGGTAGAGTCTAATATCGGAGCAAGCAATAAATCTTGTTCATCAACCTCAAGATGATTTTGCATTAATTGTTGTTGTCTAGCGAAAACATCAAATCGATGGTAATGTGTCGCATGCAATGTAGCAGCTGTTGGCGAAGGTACCCAGGCACAATTTGCACCCGCTTCTAAGTGACTAAGCTTACTCTCCAGCATTTCACGCATTTGATCAGGCTGTGCCCACATACCTTTACCAATTTGTGCATTTTTATACATACCACAATCCAAGCCAACTTGAACATTTAAAATTTCATAAGCTTTAATCCATGGCTGATTTTTAATTTGCGCCTTAGGAAGCATGATTCCAGCTTGCATACTGGTGTGTATTTCATCACCAGTACGGTCTAGAAAACCTGTATTAATAAAAATTACCCGCTTAGCTGCTGCCTTAATACATGCTGCTAGGTTAACGCTGGTGCGGCGCTCTTCATCCATAATACCAATTTTAATTGTATTAGTCTTTAGTCCAAGAGCCTGCTCAACCCTTCCAAATAGCTTAACACTAAAAGCCACTTCATCGGGGCCATGCATTTTAGGTTTTACAATATAAACATTACCCTTTTTTGAATTAGCGCCTAAACGCTGAATATCATGCAGAGCGATTAACGTTGTTATTAACGCATCTAAAATACCTTCTGGTACTTCTTGATTATCTGGCGTTTTAATTAAACCAGTTAGCATATGGTGTCCGACATTACGTACCAACATCAAACTACTTCCTGACAAAGTACCGGGCTTACCTTTTGTATTAATATAGCTTTTGTCTGAATTTACTCTTCTTACAACTGACTTCTCGCCTTTGTTAAATTTAATTTCTAAATCACGCTTCATTAGCCCTAAAAAGTTACGATAGGCGTTAATTTTTTCATCGCTAGAAACCGTAGCAACTGAATCTTCAAAATCAATAATAGTCGTTAATGCTGATTCCAAAATGACATCTTGAATGCCTTTAGTATCTGTATTGATAACTAGTTCGATATGTAGATTATGGTGTTGAATAAAAATACTATGATCGGCACTACCAACAAAACTATCTGAGTTTTTTAACTGAGTTGTACTCTTATCCTTTAATGTAAATATGGGTACATTTGAGTTAACATCAATAGATACCACTTGATCATAAGAACCAGAATTTAGCGGTATTGCCTCGTCCAAAAAAGTATTACTCCAACTGATAACTTGAGCGGCGCGCTCATCACCCTTAATTTTTCTATCGATAACATCACTACCATACAAGGTGTCATACAAACTACCCCAGCGTGCATTAAGTGCATTAAGTGCAAAACGAGCACTGGAAATAGGCACCACTAATTGTGGTCCAGCTATTTTAGCAATCTCGTCATCAACCTGGTCTAGCTCAAGCTCGAAAGGAGATGGCTTAGGTAATAAGTATCCAATATCTTCTAAGAATATTTTGTAAGCTTGTAAATCAAACGATTCAGAATTTTTTTTATGCCACTGATCAATTTGAGATTGTAGTTTGTCACGTTGAAGTAATAAATCTTGATTTTCCTTCGTTAGCTCGGAAACAATAGTTAGTAATTTAGAGAAAAATTCATCCACCTTAATATCCAAACCCGGAAGAACCTCTTGCTCTATAAACTGATACAAATTACGATCAACTTGGTAATCTGCTAAATTTTTATATCCTTCAACTAAAATCATACTAACTCCTTAACAACAATAACGCCATCTTGATCGGCATATAAATAGTCCCCAGGGACAAAATTAACGCCAGAAAAGCTTAAATCAAGATCTTTTTCCCCAGCACCTTTCTTAATACTTTTTAATGGGTGCGTACCCAATGCACGAATCCCAATTGGCATTTTGTTAATCATCTCAGAATCTCTAATTAAGCCATACATAACAACGCCCGACCAATTATTCTTAACTGCTTTGGCAGCTAGCTGATCTCCCAACATGGCACAACGTCTTGAACCACCTGCATCTACTACCAAAACTCCGCCCTGGCCATCAGTATCAAGCACCTCTCTAACTAAAGAATTATCTTCAAAACACTTAATAGTATGGATAACACCAGAAAAATCTATCTTGGCACCATAGCCATTATAAATAGGCTCCAGATACTGGACATTAGGATGGAGTTGATCTGATATATCGCTAGTTTTTTGCATATAAGTTAGACGGATTGTGAATAAATTTGCGACATTCTGAACCTTTGTCGATATGGGTAATAATCAATAATCTTGCCATTTTGAATATTATCTTGTACAGATTTCCAATAATCAGCGCTTAGTAATTTTTCATAGGATTTAGCAAAAATTTGTTTACTATCATTTTGACTAAACATGAATAGTTTAAATTCTTCAGGAAAAACATCTTCTGGGCCAACGTAATACCAAGGCTCAGCAGCCATTTCATCCTCTTCATGTCGAGCATCTGGAATTTTCCTGAATACAGGTTTATCCATGGTGGTGATTTCATCATAATCATAAAATACAACACGATTTTGGCGAGTAACACCAAAATTTTTAGTGAGCATGTCACCTGGAAAAATATCTGCATTAATCAATTCATCAATAGCTCGCCCATAATCATTAACAATATGCTTAAGGTCGTCTTCATTAGCATTTTGGATATATAAATTAAGCGGAATCATTTTATTTTCCATATACAAATGCTTAATAATAAGCAAGTCACCCTCAATGGTAATATTTGATCCAACCTTTAATTTTAGCTCGTTGAGTAGATCTTCATCCAAATCACGAATTGGAAAGGCGACATTGGAAAACTCCCATGTATCTGCTAAGCGACCAACTTTACAATGATTTTTAACAAAGAAATATTTATCCTTAACCTGTTGCTTGGTAGCAGTTTTAGGTGGGGCAAAATTATCATTAATTACTTTAAATACATAAGGGAACATTGGAAAAGTAAAGACAGTCATCACCATGCCTTTGATGCCAGGAGCAATAATAAGCTTTTCACCAGTACTGCGTGAATACTTTAAAAACCGGCGGTACAGTAAGGTTTTTCCGTGCTTATGCAGTCCAATCGAGCTGTATAGCTCAGCTTTGGTTTTACCAGGAAGAATAGCTTTTAAGAAATCTACAACCGCCGCAGGATAATCAGTATCAATAAAAAAGTACGCCCTAGAGAAGCTAAACACGGTTGATATATTGGCAACATCAGTCAACAATGTATCAACATATATCCCTGTTTTTTCATCATTTAACAAGGCTATTAAAACAGGACGAACCTGATTATTTTTTAATACAACCTGTCCAACAATGTAGGCAGCTTTTCTTCTGAAAAAAGTACTTTTAACCAATTGCAATTCAAACTCTTCATCTTCTGATAAATTTAATTGCTTGATAAATTGCATTTTCAGACGTGATATATCGCGATCTAAATTTTGATAAGGTGTATCAAAATTTAGCTTTAAAAAATCTGCTTGCAGTGTTTGCTCTAATTGATGAGTTTTAATATAATGACTAACAATAATTGGATCATCCATATCAATAAAAGTAGTTGATATAGATGGCTTAACAAAAATAAAATTATTATTATAAAAACGCTTATCAAACAATAAACAAAAAACTGAGTTATAGAATGTTTCAGCTAATTCTGGCTGCCTATAATTTGACGTTAAACTAATATAAGCAAGCTTGGTATTTATCCAAACCTCCTCATCAAACATGTCTGTATTTATCTCTTTTTTAAGCTCAAGACAGAATTGTTTAACTTGCTGATCATAAAAATAAAGGCGTGCCTTATAATCATCTAGTAATTGCTGCCATTCGCAGTGATCAAATCGAGATTTAGCTTGCACAGAGGCCTGTTGAAAAACACGATAGTGTCTCTCAAAACCTGCCAATAT
>CAYYGB010000030.1:0-9162 GCA_964471285.1 uncultured Candidatus Thioglobus sp. | reverse complement strand
TATTATGGATTATTCCACCCACTCTGGTGGGTGTAGCAGGATTAATCAGCTTGCCCGATAAGGTGGTGATTGTCTTTATTTATTCCATTACTATTTTTTATGCAATTACTTGGATTTTTAATCAAAAAATCAGTTCACATAAGCCTTGGGTAGATAAGTTATTGCTAGTCCTTGGTGGCTATGTGGCCGGTACTTCACTAACTGGCGCACCACTTATTGTGGCGGTGTATATGCGCCATGTTACTAAAGAATATCTACGCAATACATTGTTTGTACTTTGGTTTATATTGGTGAGCATTAAGATGGTCACTTTTATGGTTGTAGGTGTTGTGATTGACTGGGAGTTTTCTCTTGCTTTAATTCCGATAGCAGCCATTGGACATGTGATTGGCATCAAGGCCCATCAAAAAATTATTGAAAATGATCAGGTCTTTAAAAAATGGGTAGGTAGTATGCTTTTACTAATCAGTTCATTCGGGTTATTGAAAGTAGTTTTGAGTTAAAATCAGTCATATGAATGAATATGTTTTAATTTTAGTTAGCACAATCCTGGTTAATAATTTCGTCTTAGTGAAATTCTTAGGATTATGCCCGTTTATGGGTGTTTCAAAAAAAGTTGAAACAGCCATTGGCATGGGCTTTGCAACAACTTTTGTGCTAACGTTGGCCAGCGTCTCTAGTTATCTAATTAACACCTATATTTTGGTGCCATTCGATATGGAGTATTTAAGAACTATTGCCTTTATTGTTACCATTGCTGGCGTCGTTGGTTTTACGGAATTAGTAGTTAATAAAACATCACCTGTCTTGCATCAATCTCTTGGTGTGTTTTTGCCATTAATAACAACAAACTGTGCAGTATTAGGTGTGGCACTTTTGAATGTGAACCAAGACCATGGATTTTTAGCATCAGCCGTTTATGGTTTTGGTGCGGCCATTGGTTTTTCTTTTATTTTGGTGTTATTTTCAGCCATTCGCGAACGTATTGATACAGCCGACGTGCCCGCTGCTTTTAAAGGTGCGCCCATTGCATTGATTACTGCAGGCTTAATGTCTATGGCATTTATGGGATTCATTGGATTAGCTTAGTGATAGAATCGGTTGTTATTTTTTCTGGCTTGACACTCGTCCTAGGGTTAATCTTAGGCTATGCTGCTATTCGTTTTAAAGTTAAGGGAAATCCCTTAGTCGATCAAATTGACGCTATCTTGCCTCAAACTCAATGTGGCCAGTGTGACTTTGCAGGTTGTCGTCCTTATGCTGAGGCTTTAGCTAAAGGTGAGGCTCAAATCAACCAATGTCCACCTGGTGGTCAAGAGGGTGCTGACGCACTGGCTGAATTACTAGATGTAGAAACTTTGGCGCTGAACGAGGAGCATGGAGAATCCAAACCTAGACATGTTGTTTACGTAGATGAAAAGCTATGTATTGGCTGCACCTTATGTATTCAGGCTTGCCCTGTAGATGCATTTGTTGGTGCTTCAAAAGTAATGACAACAGTGATCGAAGATGAATGTACAGGCTGTGATTTGTGCATTCCAGTTTGCCCAGTTGACTGTATATATGTGAGAGAAATTAATCCAACTTTATTAACTTTTGTGCCAACAATTCCTGGAGAAGCTCGTGTCTAGTCAAGCATATCCAGGCGGCGTGGTGATCGCTAATCCTTATCCAGTAGATCAGGTAAAGATTATTCAGTCACCTTTACCTGATAAGGTCGTACTCCCTCTTCAGCAAAGAATTGGCGAAGAGGCTAAGCCTTGTATTGAAGTAGGCGATAGAGTATTGACGGGACAAGTTATTGCACAAACAGAAGATCAGTTTTGCGTTCCTATTCATGCCTCTATCTCAGGCATTGTTACAGCAATTGATATGCAAGCTATTCCACACAAATCAGGCTTGAAATCTACTTGTATTAGCATTGAGTCTGATGGCCAGGATGAGTGGATTAAAACCCAGGGTTGCGGCAGCGACTTCCTACATTGCGACAAACAAACAATGATTGATTATGTTCAGCACTCAGGTATTGTTGGTCTAGGTGGCGCTGGATTTCCATCGCATGCTAAGCTCAATAAAGCGATTGATTGTCATACTTTAATTATTAATGGCACAGAATGCGAGCCGGGCGTAATGTGCGATGATGCTCTAATGCAGCATCATCCTAGAGAGGTAATTCGTGGTGTAGAAATTTTATTGCATATTACCGGTGCCCAGCAAGCTATTATTGCCATTGAAAATGACAAGCAAGAAGCTTATCAGTCTTTATTAATGTTTAATCATAATGATAGAATTAGCTTTGCCCAACTGCCAACTAAGTACACCTCTGGCGCTGAAAAACTATTAATTAAGGCACTGTTAGGCGTTGAAATTCCATCAGGTGGATTTGCAGCAGATAAAGGCATCTTGTGTCAAAATGTTTCAAGTGTTAAAGCTATTTTTGATGCAGTTATTGATCAGCGACCTTTGGTCTCTCGTATAGTAACCATCACCGGAGATGCGCTAACCCCGACTAACGTTGAAGTTAGATTGGGCACTTCTTTTGAGCAGGTTATCAGCTTAACGGATGTCAATAATCAAGCGCATGATTACCGCATGGGCGGCATGATGATGGGCGTTGATATAGAAACAACTCAAATGCCAATTTGCAAGATCACCAATTGTATTTTTGTTAATAATAAAACATTAAAAAAGCCCGCTAAAGAATGTATTCGTTGCAATACTTGTAATATTGCTTGCCCAATTGGACTATTGCCTCAGCAACTTTATTGGCATGCTAAAAGTGAAAATATTGAAAAATGCACAGATTACCATTTATCAGATTGTATTGAGTGCGCCTGTTGCTCTTATGTTTGCCCTAGTAATATTGATTTAGTCAGTTACTTTTCATTTGCTAAAGCGTTGGATAAAAAACAAACCGCTGATCAAGAAAGAATCGATATTGCTAGAGATCGGTTTGAGTTTAGAGAATATAGGTTGGACCGAAATAAAGAAGAGCGCTCACAAATGATGGCTGAGAAAAAGCAAGCTTTGAAAGAAAAAATGGCCAAAGACAAAGAGCAAGGTCTAGAACAAACAGATAAAATTGCCCAAGCGATGGCACGCGTTAAAAAAACCAAGGAAGATAATGCATAATACTGGACTCAACACCAATCAAATCATGCGACAAGTCATTTACGCCCTAGCGTTAGGTATAAGTGCCTCTTATGTATTTTTTGGCTGGGGTGTTATTATTCAAATACTGCTTGGCGTCGTTTCAGCATTGGTCGTTGAAGTGACTTTTTTAGCAATGCGAGGTCGTCCAGTATTAGAGTCCATTAGTGATGGATCAGCAGTTTTAACAGCGGTTCTACTGGCCATCTCTATTCCATCAATTGCACCATGGTGGATTGTTGTAGTGGGTGTTGCTTTCGCTATTATTTTTGGTAAGCAATTATATGGCGGCCTAGGCAATAACCCGTTTAATCCTGCCATGCTAGGGTATGCTTTTTTACTCATTTCATACCCTTTACAGATGACCACCTGGCCCGTTGATTTTTCAGCATTTAGTCAGGCTACTGATGTTATCTTTAATGCATTGAGTTTTGATGGCTTGAGTGGTGCAACAAGACTAGACGAGGTAAAAACAGGCCTATCTTTGGGTAATAATCTAGCAACAATGCAGGTGCATTCTACTTCACAGGCTTGGATTAATGCTGGATTTTTAGTGGGTGGTGTTTATTTACTAGCACGCAAGATTATCTTTTGGCATATTCCATTGGCCTTTCTATCAGGCATTGTAGTTATGGCCTTGTTAGTTTCAGTCTTTGATTCACAAACGCATCTTCCAGTGCAAAATCATTTAATGCTAGGTGGCACCATGTTGGGCGCTTTCTTTATTGCTACCGATCCAGTCTCAGCAAGTACAACACCTAAAGGACGGTTGATTTACGGCTTTTTAATTGGTGTACTAATTGTTATTATTCGTAACTATGGCGGCTATCCAGACGGCGTTGCATTTGCCGTCTTATTGCTGAACATGACTGTGCCATTAATCGATCAGTACACTCAGCCTAAAGTGTTCGGCAGATCATGATTAAGGCCATTTTAAAATCTGGCATGCTACTTTTGATCTTTACCATGGTGAGTATTTTATTCGTCAGTTGGACGCAAGACACCACCCAGGAAAAGATTCAATATAATGAAGAGCAGTTACTCATCAAGCGCTTAGCTGAACTGGTGTCTGATTATGATAACGATATTTTGAAAGAAAAATATGATCAAGTGCTAACGCTACATGGCATTAACCAAACAATTGGCATCTATCCTGCAAAGCGAAACGGGCAAACTTTTGCTTACTTGGTAGAGCACACTTACCCAAATGGATACAATGGCAGTATTCGCCTATTAACAGGCATCTCTATTGACGAAACGCTACTTGGCGTTCGTGTAGTGGCCCACAAAGAAACACCAGGGCTGGGGGATAAAATTGAAACAAGAAAGTCCGACTGGATTAAACAATTTACTGGATTATCTTTATCAAACCCCACTCAAGATAATTGGAAAGTAAAGCGTGATGGTGGAGTATTTGAAGCATTTACGGGTGCTACTATTACACCTAGAGCTATTGTGAGCGCTAGTTACCAGGTGTTAGAATTATTTAACAAAAAAGCCTTATTAACCCAAGCTAAATAAATTATGTTGTTAAGTGAATTTGATTTTGACTTACCCAAGTCATTAATTGCGCAAAACCCGCCAGAAAATAGAACAGATTCTCGACTTTTAGTGCCTCGTGATTCGATTATAGATTCTCATTTTTATCAAATAGCTGACTTTATCAAGCCAGGTGACTTACTGGTGATGAATAACACACGCGTTATTCCTGCAAGATTATTTGGTTATAAGGCTTCGGGTGGAAAAGTGGAAATTATGATTGAGCGCTTGCTAGATGAAAGCCATGTTTTGGCCATGATAAAAGCCTCTAGAGCGCCAAAGATTGATAGCTTTATTACCCTTGAAAATGGTGAAAAAGCTCAAATAATTAGCAAAGAGCATGGTTTTTATACTTTAAATTTTGAAACTGATTCGCTACTAGACTTACTAGATGATGTGGGTCATATTCCTTTGCCACCTTATATTGAGCGAAGTGATGATAAGTCAGATCTAGAGCGCTATCAGACGGTATTTGCTGAGCAAGATGGTGCGGTTGCTGCGCCAACAGCTGGTCTTCATTTTGATGATGCCTTATTAAAAGACTTAAAAGATAAAGGTATTGATCATGCTTTCGTAACCCTTCATGTCGGTGCAGGCACATTCCAACCTGTTAAGGTTGATAACATCACCGACCATAAAATGCATAGTGAGTATTTTGAAATTGATCAAAAAACTGTGGATAAGATTAATCAAACCAAAGCTAATGGCGGGCGTATTATCGCTGTAGGAACAACCGCAGTAAGATCTATGGAGTCTGCTGCTAAAAGCGGCACGTTAGTTGCTACAAAAGAAGAGACGGATATTTTTATCTATCCAGGTTATAAGTTTAAAGTGGTAGATATGATGATTACCAATTTTCACTTGCCAAAGTCATCTCTGCTGATGTTGGTTAGTGCTTTTATTGGACGTGAAAAAATGATGGAAATTTACCAACACGCCATTCATGAAAAATATCGATTTTTCTCCTATGGTGATGCGATGCTACTAAGTAAAGCGTAATAATTTATTTTCAAGTGGACAATATGATTTATAAAAATAAGTTAGTTAAAGTAGAAATTGAACCCAGTGAAATTCCCTGGGTTAAGGTATTTACTCAAAGAAAAATTAAAGAATTTAGCGAGTGCACAATTGATGAGAAGTTAGAAATTTTTAGAATTATTGACATCACTGAAAAGGCTATGTTGGAATATTTCAAAGCAGATAAGATTAATATTGCATCATTTGGTAACTTACTACCACACGTTCATTGGCATATTATGGCGCGTTTTAAAACTGATAGTTATTTTCCACAACCAATGTGGGGTGAAAAACAAAGACAAGCGCAGCTAGATTTACCTAGTTTTAATGTGTTCTTTAAGCAGCTAGGAGAAAGTTTATGAATCAGCTAGAAAGCCAAGCACAGCTAGACACACTCAAGCGTGAAAAAGAGGCGGTTTTAATTCTCTTTGGCGGGGCTAATTGCGGTGTTTGCCAAACTATTAAGCCACAAATCGATGAAAAATTTTGTCATAAATTTCCAGATTTAGAAATGGTTTATATTGATTGCGAGCAACTGCAAGAAGTTTGTGCTCAGCACGGTGTTTTTTCATTACCTGTGGTGCAAGTATTTTTTATGGGGCAAAAGTTTATTGAAGAAGTTCGAGGTTTTTCGCTCTTAGCATTAGAACAAGAGATTGAAAAAGTCTATGCTAAGATGAATAACTAAGCATTTTGCTTAATTTTTTGCAATGCTGGTAAGTCTAAGTCAAACTCTTTGGCTAGCTGTAAAGCTCTATTGAGTCTTGCGGGGGCAGATCTACCCATACAGCCATGTTCTAGATCACCTTCAAAGGCTTTTATCATGCTTTTTTCTAGCGCTATCTGATCAAATTTTTTGCCTGTAAGCGAGCTTTGTAATTTTATAATATCGCTTGAAACTTCACGCATTAATGCCAGATGATGAGTGTGCAAGCTCTCAACATTAGCACCTGGTTCAATGGCCATACCAGCTATGTTAGTAGTCAGAATATATAGATTTTTTAAGACTAATTCAAATAGTAGCTGAGCTTCATCATTAAGCACATGAGCAGGAATATCAATCAGCGCTAGTGAATCTACTAGTATTTGAGATTTTCTTCCAAATACCGGTGAAGAGATTAGAACTTTAGAGTCCATGCCTTTCTTTTTCTCAAACCAAACCGAGATAACTGTCGGATCCATAAATTGATAAGATGCCCAATCACGAGGCAAAAGTTCATTTTGCATCATGGTTACTCGATCTTTCCAGGATTCTGGAATTTGCGCTAATGCGGTTTGTAAGTCAGCTTCTCCAGTACAGACCAAAATAAGTTCTGGATCAATACTACTAGCCAGTTTTTTAATATCAGTCTTTCTGGTAATTGGGTAGACGGGGTAGTTATTCTTTAAGAAGGCGCGCGCAAAGACGCTACCAAGTTCGCCAATTCCTAAAATTACAATGGGTTTTTTCATTTTTTATCTGTAGCCAATGGTACTTTTTTCAATACTTATTATTTTAATATCTCTAAAAGAGTTGAGCCCATCGTTGCTGGTGTAGGTGCAATGGCAACACCAACTGCTTTCAATGCTTTGATTTTATCTTCTGCTTTTCCAGTTCCACCACTAATGACCGCACCAGCATGACCCATGCGCTTACCCTTAGGTGCGCTTAAGCCAGCAATGTAAGAGACGACAGGCTTGGAAACGTGAGATTGGATAAATTCTGCCGCCTCTTCCTCAGCAGAACCACCAATTTCACCCACCATAATAATCGATTTGGTTTGCTCATCTGCCTCAAATAAAGCCAAACAATCAATGAAGTTCATGCCTTGAATTGGATCACCGCCAATGCCAATACAAGTACTTTGACCTAGTCCTGCGATGGTAGTTTGATGAACTGCTTCATAAGTTAAAGTGCCAGATCTAGATACCACGCCAACGCTACCAGCTTGGTGAATATTGCCAGGCATAATGCCTAATTTACATTCATCAGGTGTAATCAAGCCAGGACAATTTGGCCCTACCAGAATAGAGTTTGAGTCTTTTAGAATCGCTTTAACTTTAAGCATATCTTGAACGGGAATGCCTTCAGTAATACAAGCAATAACCGGCATTTCAGCTTCAATTGCTTCAATAATAGAAGCATAGGCAAAACGTGGCGGTACGTAAATCATGGTGGCCGTTGCGTTGGTCGCATCCATTGACTCTTTAACAGAGTTAAATACCGGTAAATCTAAGTGCGTTTGCCCACCTTTTCCAGGTGTAACGCCACCAACAAACTGTGTTCCGTAAGCGATAGACTGTTTAGAGTGAAAGGTGCCTTGTTTACCTGTAAATCCTTGGGTAATGACTCGAGTATCTTTGTTGATTAATACACTCATTGTGCAACTCCTTTGGATAGCGACACAATTTTAATGGCCGCCTGAGTAAGGTCTGCTTCGGTATGAATATCAGCAGTTGACTCATCAAGTAGTTTTAAACCTTGCGCAGCGTTAGTGCCTTCTAAGCGAACAACAATTGGTAAATTAAGGCCAACTTTTTCAATCGCTTGTAAAATTCCTTCTGCGATTAAATCACATCGCACAATGCCACCAAATATATTAACCAATACACCTTTAACATTTGCCTCGGTTTGAATAAGTTCAAAGGCTTTAGCGACACGCTCAGCAGTCGTGCTTCCACCAACATCTAAAAAGTTAGCAGGTGATCCGCCGTGATGTTCAATAAGATCCATCGTTGCCATTGCCAACCCTGCACCATTCACCATACAGCCAATTGTGCCATTCAGTGAAATGTAATTAAGCTGATATTTACTCGCTTCATTTTCTTTTTCGTCTTCTTGTGAAATATCACGCATTGCCACAATATCTTCGTGTCGATATAGGGCGTTATCATCAAAGTCAATTTTTCCATCGAGTGCCAACAATTGATTATCTGAGGTCGTGATGAGTGGATTTATTTCAATAAGGCTAACATCTTTTGTAACAAAAATTTCATACAGCCCCATTAGGGTTGTGACAAATTGATCTGCTAAAGAATTTTCAAGGTTTAACTGTGAAGCGATTAAAGCACAATCGTTTGTGCTTAAAGCGCCCAATGGATCGACCCCAAACTTAATGATTTTCTCAGGGGTTTCGCTGGCTACTTTTTCAATATCCATGCCACCTTCAGTAGAAGCTAGGACTGTAATTTTTTGAGTTTGTCGATCAACCAAAAGACCTAAGTATAGTTCGCGTTCAATATTTTGCCCACCTTCAATGAGCAATTGGTTAACAGGCAAACCCTTATCATCTGTTTGCGGTGTCACTAGAGTTGATCCAAGTAATTTTTCACAAGCATCTTCAGTGTCTTTGATTGAACGACATAAAATAACACCCCCGCCTTTGCCGCGACCACCTGCATGTACTTGGGCTTTAACTACCCAAATATTACCACCTAATTCAGTGCAAGCTTTGTTCACTTGCGCAACTGTACTAA
>CAYYGB010000029.1:0-9220 GCA_964471285.1 uncultured Candidatus Thioglobus sp. | reverse complement strand
CTGAATTTCTTTCTTTAAAGAACGGGTGTCTTGTTCTTTTTCAAATTTGTTGGCCTCTACTTTTCTTAATTTTTCAATTTTTTGTTTTTCTTGTTCTGCTGCTTTCGCTTTTTTCTCGGCTAGCTTTTTACGTGCTTTGGCTTTATTGGCCTGCTCTTCCGCCAACTTCTTTTCTTTTAATGCCAGCTTTTTCTTCTTAACGGCTGTTTTTCTACTCTTTTCAGCCTTGGCTTCGGCTTGTTTTTCTTTTTTTGTTTTCGCTTTTAATTTTTTCAAACGCTGCTGTTCTTTATAGCGTTCATTTTCAACACGTTTTTCAGCACGCTTAAGATCTTCTAGACGCTTCTCACGCTTTTGCTTAATGTTAATCAGTCGCTGCTTTTCTTTCTTAATCTCAGTTAGGTCAACGGTAACGGCTTTAGGCACTGCCTGAGATGACTTAGGTGCCGTTTTAGGAATTTCCCAGCGCTGAACACTAGAAAACACCAAGCCAACAACTAAAGCAAGATGCAGGGCGATCGCTGTCCAAAATGCAATAGGATGCTTATTGGCAATTTTAGGTAACTTGATATTTTTAATCCAATCAGCTTTCATTATTTTGCATCACCAGATTCAGTCACAATACCAACCTTATCCACGCCATTTTTTTGTAAAAAAGACATCAGTGAAACAACTGAACCATACGCAACACTTGCATCCCCTCGAACAAAAACCTTCATGCTTGGATAGATCTCTAGGCGTGCACTAACTCGTCCAGCAATAATACCCAATGGTAGTTTTTCACCTTTGGATACGTCAGAGTCATCTTCATCCAATGAGTTGATAAAATACTCGCCTTCTTTATTAATGGTGATAATGGTTGGCTGCTGTTCAGTAAAGTCAACCATTTTGGCATCAGCGGTTGGTAGATCTACTTCAATACCTTGCTCAATAATGGGTGTTGTCATCATAAATATGACCAACAAAACTAACATGACGTCAATATACGGAACAATGTTGATGTGTGCATCAACACTAGGCCTGTGACGTTGTGGTAATCCCATCATAGCTTAATCGTTACTTTTGTCGCTGGAAGCTAACAAACAACTCTTCAACAAACGATGTGTATTTATTTTGAATTTCGCCCACTTGAGTAATTAGACGGTTATAAGCAATGGTGGCAGGAATTGCTGCAAATAGACCAAATGCTGTCGCAATTAACGCCTCAGCAATACCAGGTGCCACAATTGAAATAGTTGCCTGCTTAACAGAAGCCAGTCCAATAAACGAATGCATAATGCCCCAAACCGTGCCAAATAAGCCGATATAAGGACTCGATGATGCAATCATAGCTAACACACTTAATCCATGGTCTAGACGATCCACTTCATTGTTAACAGCTGTATTCATTGAGCGGTACGCACGCTCTGAATTAATCACTAAGGCTTGATTGGAAGTCGATGTTGTATGAGTAAATTCACCATAACCTGCGCCAAAAATATGCTCCATTGGCGAACGATTAGATACTTGATCTGGAATTTGTCCATGTAATATTGACAGATCTGTGTCTGCCAAAAAATTATTATGAAAACTCTTGATATCTTTACTAGCATCCATTAAAGTTTTTTTCTTAGACATAATGACTGTCCAAGAATAAATACTCATTAACACTAAAACAAACATAACCACTTGCACAACAAAACCTGCGCTGATAATTAAGCTAAAAATTGATAAACTACTGTCCATTTATTTTCTCCAGAATGTCGCTTGGAATGGCGCGCGGCTTAAACTTTTGCGCATCCAAACAAGCAACGGTAACTTGTGCCTCAAATAATACCTTATTTTGCTTAAGGTCCGTTATTTTCTGAGAAAAAATCAAGCTTGCGCGGCGAGATTTTTCTACTTGAGTGTGAACCGTCAACATATCATTAAATCTAGCAGGTAGTAGATACTCAGCTTTAAGTGATCTAACTGCAAAGATAGCCCCTTGGTTTTCAATCAGCTGATCTTGCTCAAAACCCATATCACGTAAAAACTCGCTACGTCCACGCTCAATAAACTTTAAATAATTGGCATAATAAACCACGCCGCCACTATCTGTATCTTCGTAATAAACTCTAATATTTAAAAGACTCAAAACAAATCTTGATGATTAGACGGCTTAGCAAGTCCTAAATGTTCATAGGTTAGGTTTGTGGCACTTCGCCCTCTAGGCGTACGCTGAATAAACCCTTGTTGAATCAAATAAGGCTCAACCATGTCTTCCAAGGTACCTCGCTCCTCACCAATAGCTGTGGCCAATGTGTCCAGTCCAACTGGACCTCCAGAGAATTTATTGGTCATAATAGATAAGTAATCACGGTCGAGTTGTTCAAGTCCTGCCTCATCCACTTTAAGTATGCTTAATGCCTCACAAGCGATTTGTTGATGAATAATACCATCGGTTTTTACATCAGCAAAATCACGCACTCGACGTAATAATCGATTGGCAATTCGCGGGGTTCCACGAGAGCGCTTGGCAATTTCATGCGCACCACTTGGTTCAATTTCAATGTTTAAAATTTTTGCTGAACGCTCTACAATCACTTGTAAATCTTTATTATTATAAAACTCTAGACGCTGAATAATGCCAAAACGATCACGAAGTGGCGATGTCAGCATACCCGCTCTCGTGGTTGCACCAATCAAAGTAAAAGGTGGCAGATCCAATTGAACCGAATGAGCAGCTACACCCTCGCCCACCATAATGTCCAATTTGAAATCTTCTAAAGCTGGATATAAAATCTCTTCAACGACAGGATTTAGACGATGAATTTCATCAATGAACAATACGTCATAAGGATCTAATTTCGTCAAAATAGCGGCCAAATCACCCGAACGCTCTAAAACAGGCCCAGAAGTCTGTTTCATGCCAGCGCCCATTTGGTTGGCAATCACGTTGGCCAAAGTTGTTTTTCCTAAACCAGGTGGTCCGTAAATTAAGCAATGATCAAGTGCATCTTCACGTTTTTTGGCAGCTTCGATAAAAAGTGACATCTGAGATTTGACATCATCCTGGCCAATATACTCAGATAAGCTATCTGGACGCACTGAAGCAATAACAATATCTTCGTTACCTTGATCTTCACCGCCTACTAAAGAATCTTCTTCAATCATACTAATTTAATAAATTTTTAAGTTATTTTAACTGATTAACTTCTTGTAACAATAGTTTGATTTTGATTGGCTTATCTTGATGTTGCAATATAACCATCTTGGCAACACTTACACCTTTATATGGCATGAATTTATTAATCTCAACTTGCCATTCATCATTTATATCTGATCGATGTTCAAATATGATACTGGGCAAAGTGTTAAGTGGAAAATACCAGCCCAACTCTTGCTCCATCCATTGCTGTAGCTTTAACGGTGTTTTAACATGATCTACTAACAAGCCTTGCGCAGTTGAACGAAGATTAACTTCGCCCAATCCTAGCGCACCCACCAACACCATTTCAAATTCTTGATCGATAAATTTAATATCAAAACTAACACTTTGATGACTATCATTAGCCAAAATACTCACCCTGCCTTTAGCAAGCCATGCACTTGGAATGATGCTTGGTGCATTGTATTGAGTCTGAGTATTAAGCGTTTCACATCCTTGCAGAAACAAAAAAACGCAGCCTATTAAGAGTAGCTTCATAGGGTGGGCATTCTAACATTGGACTTATAATAGCGAACGCCTAAAAATCGCCACTTAGGTATAATTAAGTGCTTATTGAGTTTGTTATTTGAGTTTATGTCGCGCATTGCTATTTTAAGTGTTAATCATGCACAGGCACCGGTTTCGGTGCGTGAACGTGTTGCTTTTGCGCCCAATCACTTAAGTAGTGAATTGCAAAAATTAAGTGACATTCCAGGGGTTCAGGCTTGTGTTATTTTGTCTACTTGCAATCGATCTGAAATTTATGCGGTTATCGATGCTAATAATCCCCAAGAAATACTGAGCCAATATTTAGCTGACACACATAAAATCTCTAGACAAGAAATCGACTCTTATTTGGTATATTTTGAAAATAACGCCGCCTTAGAGCATATTTGCAATGTGGCTTGTGGATTAGACTCTCTGGTATTAGGAGAGCCTCAAATATTGGGCCAACTAAAAGATGCTTATCACATAGCCAAGCAAGCAAAAACTCTAGATAAAAAACTAGAAAAGCTATTTCAACACGCTTTCTCAACAGCAAAAAAAGTACGCACCGATACTCAAATTGGATCTTCACCAGTCTCTATTGCTTATTGCGCTGTCAAACTCAGTGAAAAAATCTTTACCGATTTATCAGAACAAACAGTTTTATTAATCGGTGCAGGGGAAATGATCGAGCTATGTGCTCAACATTTGAGCCAAAAAGGTGTTAAAAATATCATTGTTGCCAATAGAACACTTGAAAATGCACAAAAAATTGCCTCACTTTACAATGCACAATCTATTAGCTTAAAACAGTTTTCTTCTGTTATTCATCAGGCTGATATTATCATTTCATCAACAGCTGCCTCTGTGCCTGTTATTGGAAAAGGGCTTATTGAAAGCGCGCTAAAATTACGTAAGCATAAGCCTATGTTTATGCTTGATATTGCTGTTCCAAGAGATATTGAACCCGAAGTAGGTCAATTAGATGATGTGTACCTCTACACCATTGATGATCTTGAACAAGTGGTAAGTGACAACATTGATTCGCGTGAAAAAGAAAAGGTACTAGCTCAAGAAATCATCATTAAGCAAACCCAAGTTTTTAACAAATGGCTGTCTGTTTTACCCAATGAGCAGCTGGTACAAAATTATCGTAGTAACGTTAATAAAATTAAAGAAGATGCATTAACAGATGCTATAAAAAATCTCAATAATGGCGGTGATAGTGAGCAAGTTATTAAAAAATTGGCAGATCAATTAACCAATAAAATACTTCACACCACTTTTAAAAACATTAAGCAAACCCCTCACGAAAAACTATCCCAATGTGAAGGCTGCATACCCAATATTAAAAAATAATGAATGAATCTATTCTTGCTAAATTAGAACAAATGTCCATGCGCCTTGAAGAAGTTGGCGCCATGTTGAGCGATCCAGGTGTGGCTAGCGATATTAAAAGATTTAGAGAGCTTTCTATTGAACACTCACAACTTACGCCAGTCAATGAGCAGTACCAAGAACATCTCGCCACTGTCCAAAATCTTGAAGATGCGAAGATGATGCTTGAAGAAGATGATGCCGATATTAAAGCAATGGCTAAAGAAGAAATTAGCGATGCTAAAGATAATCTAGAGCGCTTAGATCTTGAGTTAAAAAAATCCTTATTACCTAAAGATCCAAATGATTCTCGTAATATCATTTTGGAAATTCGAGCGGGCACAGGTGGCGATGAGGCTTCAATTTTTTCAGGGGATTTATTTAGAATGTATTCTCGTTACTGTGAAAAACAAAAATGGCAAATAGAAACTCTCAGTGCTAATATTGGTGACCATGGTGGCTATAAAGAAATCATAGCCCGTATTAGTGGTGTCGATGTTTATTCTAAACTTAAGTTCGAGTCAGGCGCGCATCGAGTTCAACGTGTTCCGGAAACTGAAAGCCAAGGTCGTGTGCATACTTCTGCTTGTACGGTAGCCGTTATGCCAGAAGTGGAAAATATTGAAGATATCGATATCAACATGAGTGATGTTCGTGTTGATACGTTTAGAGCAAGTGGCGCTGGCGGACAGCATGTTAACAAAACTGATTCAGCTGTTCGTGTTACCCATATTCCAACAGGAACAGTGGTTGAGTGTCAAGATGGACGCTCGCAACACAAAAACAAAGCTCAGGCAATGTCAGTTCTTGCATCAAGAATTTTAGATGCTCAGCAACAGGTGCAGCAAAAAGAACAAGCAACAGCTCGCAAGGAGTTAGTTGGTAGTGGCGATCGATCGCAAAGAATTCGTACTTACAACTACCCTCAAGGGCGTATCACTGATCATAGAATCAATCTAACTCTATATAAATTATCTGAAATTATAGAAGGTGATTTAGAATCGATTATTGAACCACTGATTGTTGAACAGCAAACTAATCAATTAACAGAGCTTAACGACGCTCTAGCTTGACCTTTTAGGAAATAATTGTGATAAGGTGAATAACACACCTAGTGCAATAACAATCGTTGGACCTGTCGCCAAATCATAAAAGATGGAGGCACTCAATCCCATCAATACTGCCACAATAGAAACGCCAATTGATTGAAATACCATGCTTAATGGGGAGTTAGCAAACATTCTGGCAACTGCAGGTGGAATAATCAGTAAAGAAGTGATCAATAAAACGCCCACAATTTGCACAGAAATTGACACCGTTAAAGCGATCATCAGCATAAATAATAATTGATAAAAGGTTCGATTTAACCCTTGGGAAACAGCTAATTCTTCATTTAGCGTTAATAGCAGTAATTTTTGCCAAAAAACAACCAGCAAACTAATAACAATAACAAGTACAGCATAGATCCAGACAATATCTTGATCGCTAATGGATAAGACATCGCCAAATAATAACGCAAAATAATCAGTATTTTCTCCGCCTACAATGCCCAATATAACAATACCAAGGGATAATGCAAGGTGTGAGAAGATTCCTAAAATAGCATCACTAGACAACACTTGTCTTTGCTGCAAAATAACAATCAAACCCGCAAATACAACACCGACAATCACCAATCCTACATGCATGCCTAAGCCACTAGCCAAACCAAGGGAAACGCCCAGTAAAGCAGAGTGTGAGATAGACTCAGAGAAATAGCTCATGCGCTTCCAAATAACAAAGCAGCCAAGAGATCCAGCAATAATAGAAATGCCGAGTGCTGCAATGAGCGCTCTTAAAATAAAATCTTCCATAATTAAATTAGCTTATTATTGGCAATCTTGGCACAAGCCATATAAATACAAACAATGATCAGTTAATTGAAAGCCATGTTTGGTGGCAATGTCATGCTGGTGTTGCTCAATGACTTCATCATTAAATTCATCAATCTTGCCACATTTAACACATACCAAATGATCATGGTGCTCGGTACTAGATAATTCGTACACACTTTGACCATTATCAAAATTAAGCTTATTAATCATGCCGGCTTCTTCAAACTGGGTGAGTACTCGATAGATCGTTGCCACGCCGACTTCCTCACCCTGCATGACTAATGCACGATAAATATCCTCAGCACTCATATGATGATTTTCACTTTTTTCTAAAATCTCCAGAATCTTAAGTCTTGGTAATGTAACTTTAAGACCTGCAGTTTTTAAATCTTGGGCGTCCATATTCGAATCCTTGAGGTAAAATCAGAAAATTATTTCTTAATCATTTTAATCAATTAATTACAAATGAACAAACTAACTTTAGTCGTACTCTCATTCTCATTACCATTTTTGTCTGCTTGCACCCCTTCTATGCCGACATTACCTGACATGCCAAATCTTTTGCCGGACATGTCGCTACCAACCCTGTACAAAGATGATGTTCAGCAAGGTTCTGTTTTAACCAGATTTAAGATTAACCAGCTTAGAGTTGGCATGTCAAAAGCACAAGTACAAGATCTGATTGGCTCTCCAAGTATTATCGACCCTTTCCATAGTAATCAATGGGATTACATTAACCATACAACACGACATGAACAAGACGACGTTCATTATCGCCTAGCTCTAAAATTTACCCAGGAAAAATTAGCCACCATCGACTCTTCAGGCATTGTTAGCCTAGCTAAGATGACTGATAAAGAAAAAGTACTTGAAGAGAAGTATCTTATTGAGGAAAAAGAAAAAATAGAGGCTGAAAAACAAGCAAAAATTAAAGCAGAGCAATTAAAGAAAGTTCAAGAAGCTAAACGAATTGAAGATGAAAAATTGGCTGCAGAGAAAGCACAAGCTCAAGTAAAGGCTAAAGCAGAGACAGAGGTATTAAAGAATAATATCAAACTAGAACAAGCTAAACAACAAGAGATTGAAGCTCCAAAGGTTATTAAAACGCAACAGCCAAAGCAAGAAATGCTGATCAAAAAAGAGCAGCAAGCTATTGAGACGCCTTGGTATAAATTCTGGTTGGATTAATTAATCGTGTCATCTCTTGTTGTTAATAATCTTGAGTGTCAAAGAGGATACAGCCAGATTTTTCACAACCTTTCTTTTCAAGTTCACGCCAAAGAAGTTTTAAGAATTACAGGCACAAATGGTAGCGGAAAAACCTCACTCTTAAAAATATTAGCAGGCATTAACATCCAGGAGCAAGGCGATGTTAAGCTAGATGAACACCCTGTTAAAAGTGACGAATACCAGCAAGAAGTTTTTTATTTAGGCCATCAAGCAGCACTCAGTGCTGAGTTGACTAGCCTTGAAAATCTTGAATTTTTAAGCGCCTTAAATCATCCCATTGCTCAACCCCTTCTCATTCAAGCATTAGATGACGTTGGTCTTAAAGGTTATGCAGATGAAACTTGCGCCAATCTTTCTGCTGGCCAGAAGCGACGTGTCATATTGGCCAGTTTGTTTGTTTCCAAAGCCAAAGTTTGGTTACTTGACGAACCCTTTACTGCGTTAGACCCAAAAGGGGTTGAAATTGTTGAAAATGTGATTTCGCAACATTGTGCGAATGGCGGGTTATGCCTGTTCACCACGCATCAAGATTCAGCGCTACCTAATCAACGCGTTATTTCGCTATGAATATCTACCTGCAAACTTTAAGCCGAGATCTGCGCATAGCCATTAGAAATCCTTCTAGCATCCTAAACCCTTTGTTATTTTTTATTATATCTGTCTCGCTTTTCCCGTTAGCCATCAGTCCAGAAGCGGCAACGTTATCTCAAATTGCTGCTGGCATTATTTGGGTTGCCAGTATGTTGGCTGTACTTTTATCTCTAAACACTTTATTTCATAATGATTTTGAAAATGGCGTCTTAGAACAAATGGTCGCATCACATCACTCATTGCCACTACTCATACTATCAAAAATTACTGCTCATTGGCTATTAACTGGTATTCCAGTCCTTTATTATATAGTAATGCGGCCATCGTTGTAGGAAGAATAGCAAAATCAGCAGAGCCGTCAATCATCATCTTCCGGACCTGGAGCGGTTCGTTCAAAATCTTAACCTGTACACTATTACCGTTCCCCTTGCTCAGGCTGTCAATCAGTCTTATCATGCCTATCGATGAAGGCCCTTTCAGGGTAGCAATTATG
>CAYYGB010000028.1:3224-9279 GCA_964471285.1 uncultured Candidatus Thioglobus sp. | reverse complement strand
AAGTAAAGGCCGGTGAAAATTTGAGCCATTAAGCTGTATAGCGGCGTCACAGCTTGCATACCAAGCCAACCTAACACGACGAAAGTAACCGCAAAAATACCCAATGCAACCTTATAAGGCCACGAACGGTATCTAATTGACTTAACTTTAGAACGATCTAACCACGGTAATGCGATAAGAATTAATAAAGCAGCAAACATGGCTAGAACGCCTGGCAATTGTGACCCGAACATTGGTGGAATGGCTCTTAACACTGAATAGAAAGGTGTTAAGTACCATAGTGGCGCAATGTGGTCAGGTGTCTTCAGTGGATTGGCTTCAATAAAGTTTGGAGCCTCCAAAAAGTAGCCACCTAACGCGGGGGCAAAAAATATAATTGAGGTGAAGATCATTAAGAAGACAACAACACCCACAATGTCTTTAACACTGTAGTACGGATGGAATGGAATGCCATCTTTAGGAATGCCATTTTCATCTTTATTTTGCTTGATTTCAACGCCATCTGGATTATTTGAACCAACTGTATGTAGAGCAACAATATGCAAGAATACCAAAATTACCAAAATTAAAGGAATGGCAATAACATGCAGAGAGAAGAAGCGGTTTAATACAGGATCTCCTACGGCGTAGTCACCCAAGATAAACTCTAAAATTAGTTCGCCTACAATTGGGAATGAGCCAAATAGGTTAATAATAACCTTGGCACCCCAGTAAGACATTTGACCCCACGGAAGCACATAGCCCATGAAAGCTTCGGCCATTAGTGCAATATACAACACCATGCCAAGAACCCAGATTAATTCGCGAGGCGCCTTGTATGAACCGTAAAGTAGCCCTCGGTACATGTGCAGATAAATTACTACAAAGAATGCAGATGCACCCGTTGAATGAATATATCGAATTAACCAGCCCCAGTCGACATCACGCATGATGTATTCAACTGACGCAAAAGCATGAGCTGCATCTGGCTTGAAGTGCATGGTTAAAAAGATACCAGATAGGATTTGAATAACCAATACTAGTATTGCTAAAGAGCCAAAAAAGTACCAGAAGTTAAAATTTCTAGGCGTGTAGTATTCTGCTAAATGCTCATTCCAAACTTTGGTTAGTGGGAACCTTTGATCTATCCAGTTTTTGTTGTTATCCATTTTCTCTCCAATGATTAGGCTTGTGGATCAACACCTAAGCGAATAAGTGTGTCTGATACAAAGTGATAAGGTGGAATAGCTAAGTTAGTTGGTGCAGGCACATTCTTGAAAACACGCCCTGCTAAGTCAAATTTAGATCCATGACAAGGGCAGTAGAAGCCACCTTGCCATTCGTCACCACCTAAGTCAGCTGCGCCTAATTCAGGGCGATAGGTAGGAGAGCAACCTAGGTGCGTACAAATACCAATAATGACAGCGATTTCAGGATTAATAGAGCGCCATTTATTTTTAGCGTAATCAGGTTGCTGGGGCTCTTCGTTGTTTGGGTCAACTAAAATGTCATCTAATATATCAAGTCTAGCAATTGTATCTTTATCACGCTTGAAAATCCAAACAGGTTTTTTGCGCCAAAGGACACGAACAAGTTGGCCATCCTCTAATTTTGAGATATCCACATCAACCGGTGATCCAGCAGCTTTTGCGCGTGCTGAAGGCATCCAAGAAGACAAAAAAGGCACCAATACAAAGCCAACGCCAACGGCACCAACCACGCTAGTAGCGTTAGTTAAAAAACGCCTTTTCTTTAAATCTATTTCTTGTTCTGACATAAAATTCCAGTCCTTTATTCTAAATGTTTATAGATTAAATCTACATTGAAAAATCCAATAATTATACTGTAATATTATCATTGTATGATAAGCAATTAGCGTGTTGTTGGGTTATTGGTTGGTAGAAACCTTTATGTTGATATGGTCTATTTTACTAGCTAAAGAGATAGACTGTAAAAGTGTGATTAATTCAGGAAGTTGCTGTTTAGCTCTAAAGGCAACAGCCGGGTTGTCGGCTATCAAGGTTGCTGTATTACTCTTAATAAGGCAAAGTTTCAAAGTTTTGAGAGTGTCTGGTAGTTTTGGCGTTAGCTGTACATTGATCTCATTGTAGATTTTAGCCTGGGCAAATAATTGACCCAGCTCTCCGTTGGGAGAAAAATCTGAAATATTAGTTGTTGGTTTATGCGGGCACATTTGATGCAAAGGCTAGTTTATATGTGAGAAAATAGGTTTTTTGTAAAAAAATAGTTCTTTCTATCCTAATGAGTATTATAAATAAAATTTTATCCAAGATTGTCGGCTCTAGAAATGAGCGACTTGTTAAAGAATTAAGCAAGACAGTTAAAGGTATTAATGATCTAGAGGAAGGGATTCAAGCCTTGAGCGATGAGCAATTGCGAGCCAAAACCCAAGAATTTAAAGACCGTTATGAGTCTCAAGAGTCTTTAGATGACTTATTAACTGAGGCTTTTGCGGTGATGCGTGAGGCCAGTGTTCGAGTACTCGGATTAAGGCATCACGATGTTCAGCTTATTGGCGGCATGGTTTTACATAATGGTAATATTGCAGAGATGGGAACTGGCGAAGGTAAAACTTTAGTCGCCACGTTGCCAGCTTATCTTAATGCTTTAAGCGGTAAAGGGGTTCATATTGTCACCGTGAATGATTATTTAGCTGAGCGTGATGCTGAATGGATGGGAAAAGTTCTTGAATTTTTAGGCTTAAGCGTTGGTATTGTTGCATCCAATAAGCCACCAGAAGATAAGCAAGCAGCTTACGCATGCGACGTGGTTTACGCTACTAACAACGAATTAGGCTTTGACTATCTGCGCGACAATATGGCCTTTACTACTGATCAAAAGGTGCAACGAGGGTTGAATTTTGCCATTGTTGATGAAGTAGACTCGATTTTGATTGATGAGGCGAGAACACCCCTGATTATTTCTGGACCTGCAGCAGATTATGCTGAGGTATACAGAGCCATTAATCACATGATTCCTAACTTTACCAAGCAAGTTGAAAGCGGTGAAGGTAAAGAGATTGTGGTGGAAGTGCCAGGAGATTACACAGTCGATGAAAAGCATAAACAGGTATTTTTAACAGACGACGGCCACTCAAAAGCAGAGAGCCTTTTGATTGATGCAGGCGCACTACCTGAGGGCGCAAGTCTTTATGATGCTAGTAATATTTTATTAATGCAGCATATTAACTCCGCTCTTAGGGCTCACATCTTATTCAAAAAAGACGACCACTATATTATTGATGGCGACGAGATAGTGATCGTTGATGAATTTACTGGTAGAACAATGCCAGGTCGTCGCTGGAGTGAAGGACTTCATCAGGCGATTGAAGCCAAAGAAGGGGTGAGCATTAAGAAAGAAAATCAAACGCTGGCCTCGATTACTTTCCAAAACTATTTCAGACTATACGCTAAGCTATCTGGCATGACTGGAACGGCAGATACTGAAGCAGTTGAATTCCAAGATATTTATAACCTTGAAACTGTTGTTATTCCGCCTAATAAAATTTCAGAGAGAGACGATAAGGCAGACCAGATTTACCTAACGTTAGAAGAAAAATTAGAGGCCATTGCGAATGATGTAGGTAATTGCCAAGAAACAGGCCAGCCAGTTTTAGTGGGTACCAGTAGTATTGAAAATTCTGAAGCGATTTCAGACCTGTTAACTAATAAAAAAATCAAGCACGAAGTGTTAAATGCGAAGCAACATGAGAGAGAGGCAATCATTATTGCCAATGCTGGCTCAGTTGGTGCGGTAACTATCGCAACCAATATGGCTGGCCGTGGTACTGATATCGTACTAGGTGGAAAACTGACAGACGATGCAACAGAACAACAAAAACAGGACTGGAAAGTCGAGCACGATAAGGTGATTTCAGCAGGCGGTCTTCATATTGTTGGTACCGAACGCAATGAATCTCGTCGCGTAGATAACCAGCTGCGTGGCCGTTCTGGTCGTCAAGGCGACGTGGGCTCGACTCGCTTTTATTTATCGTTAGAAGATAACCTGATGCGTATTTTTGCTAGTGAAAAAATGGCAACAATGATGCAAAGATTGGGCATGGAAAAGGGTGAGGCTATTGAGCATAAAATGGTTAATAGGGCCATTGAAAATGCACAGCGTAAAGTTGAGGGCATGAATTACGATGCCAGAAAGAACTTGCTTGAGTATGATGATGTCGCCAATGATCAGAGAAAAGTTATTTATACGTTGCGCGATGATTTAATGGACGTTGATAATGTTCAGGATCATTTTATAAGTATCAGAAAGCAAGTCATCGGAGCACTATTTGGGGGCTATATTACAGCAGAACAGGCTGAAGAAGACTGGGATGTTGAGGGTTTGCACAATGCCTTAAAGGCAGACTACAAAGCAGATTTTCCTTTGCAAAAGTGGCTTGACGAAGGTGTTGATGTTGACGAATTAGAGACTAGGATTGTTGAAGGCCTGAGTGCAATTTGCGACTATAAAGAAGAATTGGCTGGTTCTGAATCTATGCGTGGATTTGAAAAGGCAGTTATGCTGCAAACGCTTGATCACTATTGGAAAGAGCATTTGGCTGCTATGGATTATTTGCGACAAAGTGTTAATTTGCGCGGGTATGCACAGAAGAACCCAACCCAAGAATACAAGCGAGAATCTTTTGCTATGTTTACAGAGCTTTTAGAGACTATCGATATTGAGGTGGTTAAATCACTATCTAGTGTAACTATTAATGAGAATACAGATGCCTCTGATGTTGAACAGCAAGATAATGAAGCAACTGAGCCGCAACATGATGAGCTTGGAACAACGGGTGTTGATGATCATGAAGTCGAAGCATTAGAGCAGCAAACTTACCAACGAGATGATGAAAAGGTGGGGCGCAATGATCCTTGCCCATGCGGCTCGGGTAAAAAATACAAAAACTGTCATGGCTAACATAGAAAATGCCCAATATTATATTGGGCTAATGTCTGGCACCAGTCTTGATGGTGTTGACGGGGTTGTTGTTGATAGCGTAAATCAAAAAATAGTTGGTCAAGCTTATCTACCCTACTCAGAGGCGCTCAAAAGCAGCTTGCGCCAGTTAACGCAGAGCGGCCAGACTTCATTAGAAAATTTAGCGGAAATAGACATTCAAGTTGCAGATGTTTTTTCTAACACCGTTTTACTTTTGTTGTCTAATGCTGGCCTTGCACCCAATGAGATTGTTGCAATTGGCTCACACGGTCAAACAGTTTATCATCAAGGTGGTAAATACTCGATGCAAATCGCACACGGTGCATTAATTGCACAAAAAACCAATATCACAACCGTGGCAGATTTTCGCATGCAGGATGTTGCCGCTGGCGGCCAAGGCGCCCCGCTAACGCCACTGTATCATTTGCACTTACTCAACGGCAAGCCTGGCATGGTGATAAATCTAGGTGGCATTGCTAACTTGACTCAGCTAAGTGGCGAGAGTGTTATTGGTTTTGATACAGGCCCAGCTAATACGTTGTTAGATAACTGGATTAAACAACACAAGTCGTTAGACTATGACCGTGATGGATTATGGGCTAGAAGTGGTTTTGTTATTCAGGCGTTGTTAGACAAGATATTAGCAGACGCTTATTTTCAAAAAGATATACCCAAGAGTACGGGTCCAGAATATTTCAACCTCGCTTGGTTGAATAAACTCTTGACGGGTGATGAAGCTGCAAAAGATGTTCAAAGAACTTTATTAGAGTTGACGGCCCTGAGTATCTCCCACTTCATTAAGCCAAACACTGATGTGTATTTATGTGGGGGTGGCGTACATAATGCCTTTTTAGTAGAGCGATTGATGTACTTAAACCCAAGTAGTCGCATTATGAGTACCAATGATTTGGGCGTCCATGTAGATTATGTTGAAGCTGCTGCCTTTGCTTTTTTTGCGCAGCGCACGTTAGCGGGAAAAACCTCAAATTTAACTGAAGTGACTGGCGCAAAACAAACGAGAATATTAGGAGCAATTTATGCAATTTAAATTAACTCAACCAGACGATTGGCATTTACATGTGCGTTCTGGAGAGGCATTAAAATCAGTTATAGG
>CAYYGB010000028.1:0-3124 GCA_964471285.1 uncultured Candidatus Thioglobus sp. | reverse complement strand
TTAAAAATATCTATCCAGCATTGGAGATGATGAGCAAGACGGGTATGCTTTTACTGGTTCATGGAGAGGTTACACACCCTGACATTGATATCTTTGATCGTGAAGCGGTATTTATTGACCAAGTTTTAACTCAAATTGTTAAAGATTTTCCAGCGCTTAAAATTGTTTTTGAACATATTACGACAAAAGATGCAGTAGATTTCGTTTTGAAGAGCGGCAAAAACGTAGCCGCAACTATCACCCCTCACCATTTACTGGCAAATCGCAATGACATGCTGGTCGGTGGTATTCGACCGCATTATTTCTGTCTACCTATTCTTAAGCGAGCGAATCCTCATCAACTAGCCTTGCTTGACGCCGCTACTAGCGGCAATCCGAAATTTTTCTTAGGAACAGACTCTGCGCCACATGCAAAAGATGCCAAAGAATCAGCCTGCGGTTGTGCAGGAATTTTAAGTGCACATTGTGCTATTGAACTCTATGCACAAGTCTTTGAATCAAAGGGTGCTCTAGATAAGCTTGAGGGTTTTACCTCACACTTTGGTCCAGATTTTTATGGACTACCTAGAAACACGCGCACTATCACTTTGTCCAAGGAAGACTGGACAGTGCCAGAAAGTTATGAATATGCAGGCTCGACTATCGTGCCATTTATGGCAGGAGAGGTTTTATCTTGGAAGTTAGTTTAGCGTCTGACCAAAGAAATTTTTGGCCGTTTCAACATCAAGCTTAATTTGCTCTTTTAGTTGATTAAAGGAGTCAAATTTTTGTTCTTGTCTAATTTTCTGTTTAAACACAACCTCGGCAAATTCGCCATAAACCGTTTGATTAAAGTTAAGTAGAAACACTTCTAGTAAAATATTTTCGCCGTTAACGGTAGGCCGTTTGCCAATGTTACATACACCATTAAATGTGTTTCCAAGTAAGTGAACTTGTACACAGGAAACACCCAAAACAGGACTAATATTGCGTTTAATGGGGATATTGATGGTTGGAAAGTTAATGGTTCTGCCTAGCTGTTTGCCTGAAATAATTTTTCCAGAAATAGAGAACTCTCGCCCCAACATTTGAGCTGCTAATTCAAACGCACCCTGTGACAAAAATTCTCGAATTTTTGAACTACTGACTCGGTGATCGTTGCATGTAACACTTTGTGTGTTTTCAACTTTAAATTCTTGTTGTCTGCCCAGGATTTGCAGTAACTTGAAATCCCCTGTTCTTCCTGATCCAAATCGAAAGTCGTCGCCAATAAGGCAAAATTTCATACCTAGTTTGTCCAGTAATATTTGTTGTATAAAGTCTTCAGCACTGAGTTTAGAAAAATCTTGATCAAAGGCAATAATCAGGTGAGCGTCCAGTCCTAGTTGTTTTAATTGCTGGTGCTTTTGCTTAAAGCTACTTAGTGTGGCTTTTTTGCGACCAAAAAAACTTTGCGGGGTTGGAGAAAATGAAATAAGTACGGATGGCAGATTTAATGTTTTCGCCTTTTCAACCAAGCGTGAAATAATATGTTGGTGGCCAATATGAACACCATCAAAATTACCAATGGTAACGACACTGCCTGAGTATTGTTTTAAATTGTGCAGTCCGCGAATAATATTCATGAAACTATTTTAGTCTATTTGTTCGTTCAAACCAATACGCGTTAAGCTTGAGATTTGGGAAAGGATTTTAGAAACAGGTTTTGGCATGCCAAGCTCAACCTGGTCGATAAGATGAAACTTAGCACTACTAGAAGGGCAGCTGATCACGACAGGGCGTATGTGTAAATGGTAGTGCGTGAAGGTATGTTTAAAAACCGGAAGTTGCTTGATGATAGCTGCTGATTGGTCGAACTCTTGCATAGATTGAGTGATAGACAATGGCGTATCTTCAGATTCTACTAAGCTCCATAGACCTCCCCAAATTCCCTGACTGGGCCTTTTTTGTAAATACACTTGATTATTTTTAACAAATACCAGCATTGCAACTGATCGGCTGGGCTTGGTTTTTTTTGGTTTTGGATTAGGATAATCGAGCTGTGTTTGGTCAGTATTTGATTTACAAATATTGCTAATGGGGCAGAGGCTGCAACTAGGCTTGGAGCGAGTACAAATTGTCGCACCTAGATCCATAATAGCCTGAGTATAGTGATCCGTGCGAATGTTAGGTGTATGAGATTCAGCTAGGCGCCATAACTCTTTGAGTGTACTACTTTGGGCATAATGACCTTTGACTTGATAAGCTCTCGATAATACTCGTTTTACGTTGCCATCTAATATAGACTGTTTTTGGTTAAATCCAAGTGCTAGTATCGCACCTGCTGTTGATCTTCCGATACCAGGAAGGGCAAGCATTTGCTCGAGTTTTTGAGGAAAGCTACCTTGATAATCGTGCGTAATAATTTTGGCAGTTTTATGTAGATTTCTTGCTCTTGCGTAATAACCCAGCCCAGCCCACTGAGCCAGAACAGAGTCTTCTGGCGCATTAGCTAAATCACTGAGTGTAGGGAAATGGTAAAGAAAGCGGTTAAAATAATCAATGACCGTGCTAACTTGAGTTTGTTGAAGCATAACCTCACTGAGCCAAATGTGATAGACGTCAACTTTATCTTTATCCCCAATTTGCCAGGGGAGATTGGTGCGCCCATGAATATCAAACCAAGTAAGGAGCTGATCAGCAAGTTGTGACAATGTATTACCTAAGCTTTAAAGGATCTTCAGGATCAATACCATCCATGAATGGCTTGCTCACATCTTCATGGGTGGTTTGATACACACAACCAATCCAGTTGCTGATAATTTGTCTCGTGGCGTCATGCCAGGTGTTGTCTAGCGTCTCACTAATAAGATCTTCAGGGAAGTTATTAATACTAAAATCGCCCGCTAATAATTTGACTTTGTACTCGTCTAAGATGGCTTTATTTTGTTCGCCTAAGTAATGCGTAGGAAAAATAGGATAGACGTCTCGATAGCCAGACAGGTGGGCTATGATTTCGCGCTTGTATTCTTTAAGTAGACTAATAGTATCATACTCAGGATGCCCCTGGAAAAAGACAATACGAAGCAGGTCCTCACTCACGCACAGGTGCGCACCAATGTCACTATCAACCAAAATTTTAATGCCAGCTGTTGCAAATTGCTGA
>CAYYGB010000027.1:0-9581 GCA_964471285.1 uncultured Candidatus Thioglobus sp. | reverse complement strand
CACCTCACTTTTGGCTAATATCATATATTCTCAGCAAGCTAGACAAAGCCAGGTGGAGGAGGTTATTCTACATCGTGATCAAATCATGACTGAAGGTGCAACCTCTAACGTCTTTATAGTTAAAGGTAATACATTATTTACCCACCCTACTGGCCAACATATTTTATCCGGTATTACCCGAGATTTAGTGATAGAAAGCGCTCATCATTGCGGGTTAATTATTAAAGAAGTTGCAACTGAAATCGATGACATATTTAGCGCTGATGAGGTTTGGATTTCTAGTTCAACTCGCGAAGTTATGCCCATCACCAATGTAGATTCAAAACCCATTAACAACGGCAAAATTGGTCAACATTGGTCACAAGTTTACGACCACTATCAAACTATCAAAAATGCATGACAAGCGCCACACAGCAGTCCAGTCGGACGAGCGCCTAGATCAGCTTGAAGATTGGTTGGAAATTTTCTTTGATGATGCAGATTTCACTTTATCTAAAGCTAGTGATGATGCAAGTTTTAGGCGCTATTTTCGTATTGAGCGAAGCAATCTTAGTTTTATTGCCATGGATGCACCGCCAGAAAAAGAAAACTCCAAACTGTTTATAGATATTGCTAACCTGCTGCGCGATAACAACGTACACGCACCCAAAATTATTGATGCTGATTTAGAGCAAGGCTTTTTACTCATTGAGGATCTTGGAAATACCACTTTTCTTCAGGCGTTAAATAAACAGCCTAAGCTTGATTTGTACAAAATGGCCATTAATGAGCTTGTTAAAATTCAGACAATTAATACTGAAAACCAAAATCTAGCTTCTTACAATACCTCGCTTCTTATGAAAGAAATGCAGCTATTGGTTGATTGGTATTTACCAAAAAATACGCATCAAGACCAACTCAACCAGCTCACTGAAATTTTTGAAATATTGAGCAATAACGCCATTAATTCGCCACAGGTTTTTGTACATCGTGACTATCATTCTCGAAACTTAATGATCACTCGTCAAAAGATTAGTGTTATTGACTTTCAAGATGGCGTTATTGGCTCCAATACTTACGATTTAGCTTCATTACTTAAAGATGCCTACTTTGAACTAAGCACAACTGAGATACAAGCCTTACTGGCTTATTTTTACCAGCAAGCCGATATTCAAACTGCTTTTTCAGAGTTTGAAAAACAGTTTGATCTGATGGGCTTACAGCGCCACTTAAAAGTTCTAGGTATATTTAAGCGCCTGTCATTACGAGATAATAAGCACCAGTATTTAGATGACATTCCTTTGGTTAAAAAATATGCCCTGCAAATGGCAGATAAATACCCTGAATTTAGTCTATTAAAGACAATTCTATGAGAGCAATGATTCTAGCAGCAGGCAGAGGCGAGCGTATGATGCCGCTAACTAAGAACACCCCAAAGCCACTCATTGAGGTTAAAAATATAGCACTTATCGAGTATTCAATCAATGCCCTTAAAAAAGCTTGTATTACTGAGATTGTTATTAATATTTCTTATTTGGGTGGGCAAATAAAATCCCACCTAGGTGATGGTACAAAATTTGGCGTTAAACTTAGCTATAGTGATGAATCAGCCAACGCTTTGGAAACCGCTGGTGGCATTATTAAAGCACTACCAATGCTGGGCAATAAACCCTTTGTTGTGATTAATTGTGATGTTTTGTGTGACTATGACATATCACAACTCAAGCTACCAATCGGCTCTCTTGCTCATTTGGTATTAATCAACAACCCTGCGCACAATCCAACAGGAGATTTTTCACTCACTAATGATCAGATTGTTGAAGTGAATAATCAAAGTTATACTTTTTCTGGCGTTGGCATTTATCATCCTGATTTTTTTAAAAATCACATAAGTTCTCAGGGAAAGCTTCCACTCTACCCACTTCTAAAAGAAGCACTTGCAGCTAACCAGCTAACTGGTGAGCTTTATCAAGGCTATTGGCAAGATGTGGGCACGCCTGAGCGCTTAGAGCAGGCAAATATTAGCTAAAATTAAGAAAAAATCAGCCATTTTGAAAATTTGCCAAATTTTTCATTAACATCTCAACAACTCACCTCTTATCTTTTAAAATCCATTAAATAGGCTATTTTTAGTTCTATTAAGGGCTAAAAAACTTCTTTTAATGCCTTTTAAAGCGAATTAAGCAATAAAAATAGAAGATTTTGGTCAAATATTAAGTCATTTGCATTATTTTCGAAATTTTTGAAACGAGGCCGACTTACTAAAGCTGATAACCAATAGATAATCCAACTAATATCAGCACCGTTCCAGTAAATCTATTCAAATACTTAACTTTATCGTTATCAATCCATTTTCTAATGTAGCTTGATAAAGTGGCATAACCGAGCATGATAAATATATCAACCACCAATAGAGTGACAACTATGATGCTAATTTGGTTTAATTGATCTAACTCTGGCTGAATAAATAAAGGGATGAATATAATTAAAAACACGGTTGCTTTAAGATTTAACAAATTAATAAAGCTTGCTTTTAAGAAATGTTTATAAGCAGTAAATTTTTTACCCGTTTGATTGTGAGCCAAATCAATATGATCAGGCTTGGCTATCCATTGTTGAAAACCAAGTGCTACAAGATATACAACGCCTACCCATTTAATCGATGCAAATAAAAATGCGTTTGAATTAATAAAAAACCCTATGCCTATTGATACAAGCACAATTTGCACGCCATAGCCAACTTGCAAACCTATAATCGTATAAAGCGATTTTTTAAAGCCATAGCGAATACTCTGATTAATGGTTGTAATCGCGCCAGGACCTGGGGAAAGGCTGATAAAAAAAGATGCAATGATTAGGCTGAGCCAAGTTTCGATATTCATTTATTTTTAGTGCCTTTAAAAGATTGTCGCATGTTTATAAAATAGTCTAAATTTGATTAATTTTAAAACAAAAACAACTAGAATAAATTACTGTTAATTTTCTTTCAAAAAGCCGCTTTTTAAATTAAATAACGATGCCACTCTTTTTATCAAAAACCTAGTCATTTATTTCGCGTAAAATAAATTTTGGTAGCGCTAAGGGTGCGCCGACAATGAATGGTTATGAACTCCGCCAGGTCCGGAAGGAAGCAACGGTAATAATTTTTTCAGGTGTTGGATGTTATTCTTGGTGCTGCCACTTTTAAATTATCCTTTTGAGCATGAGTGAGCATTATCAAGTCCTAGCCCGCAAATACCGCCCGCATACGTTTGGCGAATTAGTTGGGCAAACTCATGCCAAAAAAACCCTTGTAAACGCACTCGACGCAAATAATTTGCACCATGGATTTTTATTCACCGGTACTCGTGGTGTCGGCAAAACTACCATTGCGCGTATCTTTGCCAAATCTATCAATTGTGAAGCGGGTGTTAGCTCTACGCCTTGTGGCACCTGCCCTACTTGTATTGAGATTGATAAAGGTCAATCAATTGATTTGATCGAGCTGGATGCGGCTTCGCACACTGGTGTCGATAACATGCGCGAATTGTTAGAAAATGCGCAATATATGCCCACCAAAAATCGATACAAGATTTACTTGATCGATGAGGTTCACATGCTCTCTAAAAGTAGTTTTAACGCACTGCTTAAAACTTTAGAAGAGCCGCCTGAGCATGTAAAGTTCTTACTCGCAACTACTGATCCACAAAAACTACCTATTACTGTACTTTCTCGTTGTCTTCAATTTACGTTGTCGCAACTCTCTCACGAGGAGATTCTTGGCCAGCTGAAGTTTATTATGGATGCCGAAAGTTTGACTTATGAAGAAAGTGCATTAAGTCAAATTGCTGAATTTGGCAACGGCTCAATGCGTGATGCGCTGAGCTTATTAGATCAATCTATTTCTTATGGAAAAGGTACAGTCACTAGTAAAGATATCAAAGCCATGCTTGGACTTGTTCATCATGATGATATTATCACTCTGGCTCAGCATTTGTTTAATCAAGATGCTAAAGCGGTGATTGAATTTATTAAAGAGTTAGCTCATCGTGGCGAAAACCTTAGTAATGCTTTAAAAGATCTTAGCTCATTGTTTCATCAAATTTCACTGGTTCAAATTGTAGGTGGTGAAAGTAAAGATGACATTAAAACACTAGCGGCGCATATCAGTAATCAAGATTTACAGATTTTTTATCAAATGGCAATTAACGGTAGCAGAGATATGTCACTCGCGCCTAGTGAGCAAATCGGCTTTGAGATGACACTATTACGCATGCTCGCATTTCATAGTGATGTAGATACAAGCTCAACACCTGACACAGCAGTCCAGTCTGAAAAAAAAACTCTAAAAATCAAGCCTAGCAACACTTCAAGCGAGCCAACAACCAAAAAAGCTGCACCCTTAAAACCACAAGAAAGTAAGCTAGTTGAAAAACCAATACAACCCAAAACTGATGATTATTTGGCCATTACCAATCAACAGGAATGGGAAGATGTTAGTCAATTGGTTAAATTTTCTGGTGGCGCTAAAATGTTGGTTAAAAATACTTTATTTAGTACCCTGGCAAACAACACACTTACACTTACACTTGATGAGCAATTTACCAACCTATTGAGTGATCATGTTCATAAGAGCATGCTAGAGAGTTTGAAAGATAAGTACACCGATCTAAATTTGGTAATTAATATTGATCAGTCAACTTCTGAAACTTTAGCACAAAAAGAAGCTAGAGTTCATAAGGCATATTTAGCCAAAATACAGCAGGAGTTTTTAAACGACGAGGTTGTACAAAAATTAGAGCAAGCTTTTAATACAAAAGTTGACGTTAAATCCATTAAAGAAATTACACGACACTAAATAAGGGAGTAGCCTATGTTCAAAGGTGGAATGGCCGGGATGATGAAGAAAGCCCAGCAAATGCAAGACAACATGCAAAAAGCACAAGATGAGATTAAAACCTTAAGTGCAATTGGACAGGCAGCCGGCGGCGCAGTCCAAATCACCATGAATGGTGAGCATATGGCTACAAATATTAAAATTGATGAAATGGTAATGGATGATAAAGATATGCTTGAGGATTTAATCCTGACAGCAATGAACGATGCTACTCAACAAATCTCTAGTGCATCTGAAGCAAAAATGAAAGGTGCAACAGGTGGAATGAACTTACCTGGTGGCATGAATTTGCCGCTTTAAGGGCTTATTCTTAACTCATGATTGAATCCCTTAATAAAGCTTTTTGCGCCCTTCCAGGCGTTGGCAGTAAAACCGCACAGCGTTTTGTTTACCACCTACTAGAACGTAATCGAGATGGTGGCTTTGAGCTTGCTAAAGCTTTGGTTGATGCAATGGAACATGTTCAGCATTGCCACTCTTGCAGAACTTTGAGTGAAAAGACCCTATGTAATATCTGTGCCAATACAGTGCGTGACGATACTCAGCTTTGCGTGGTAGAAACGCCAGCTGATATTCACGCTATTGAACAAAGTGGTGTTTACAAGGGAAAATATTTTGTACTAAGCGGTTATCTTTCACCTATTGACGGTATTGGTGCTAGTGAACTTGGTTTGGATGAGCTTGAGCAAAAACTACAAGATCAAAATGTGGATGAGATTATCTTAGCAACCAATGCAACTGTTGAGGGCGAGGTAACCGCGCATTATATTAGCAATATGGCCAAACAGTTTGATGTGCAAATTACACGCATTGCTCACGGTATTCCTATCGGTGGAGAGTTGGAATATGCGGATATAAATACCATCGCCCATGCTTTATCGGGTCGAAAGAACTACGACTAAATTTATTTAATCTAGTGCATGTTAGAATTTTTTAGACAGTAGCTCGATTTCATAGCCATCTGGATCTTGTAAAAAACCCACAATCGTATCTCCTGCACTCATTGGTCCCGCTTCTCTGATGACCTTTGCACCCAGCTCTTTGGCTTTAGCTACTGCTTCGTAAACATTTTCAACATTAATAGCAATATGGCCAAATCCTGTGCCAATTGCATAATCATGCGTGCCCCAATTGTAAGTCAGCTCTAGAGCAGGATGCTCGGATTCAGGCCCGTAACCTAAAAAAGCCAATGTAAATTCTCCCTTGGGATATTCTTTTTGACGTAATAAACTCATGCCTAACACTTGCGTATAAAACCCGATTGATTTGTCTAAATCGCCAACTCTGAACATTGTGTGCAAAATTCTCATAACAACTCGTTTATAATTCAAATATTCATTATTATAAACACCAAATCAATGACAGATAACCTCTCCCACTGGGATAAAGTTTATACCACTAAAGAGCATGACCAAGTTAGCTGGCATCAAGATCATTCCACCATTTCACTGGATTGGATTTTAGAATACACTCAACAGAATGATGCTATTATTGATGTGGGTTGTGGTGTTTCATTTTTGGCAGATAACCTGCTTAGCGAGAACTATAGCGACTTGTCTTTGTTAGAACTTTCTACTACCGCCCTAGAGGTTACTCAAAAAAGATTAAAATCTGACCAAGGTAAGGTGGATTTTTATAATCAAAACATTTTAGAATTTTCTTCAAAAAAGCGGTTTAAACTTTGGCATGATCGAGCCGTTTTTCATTTTCTAACCAATCCAGATGATCAACAGATCTACATTCAAAAACTTAATGATTATCTTCAAAAAGATGGATTTTTCTTGTTGGCAACTTTCTCTTTAGATGGTCCAACACAATGTTCTGAATTAGAGATTGTGCAATATGACGAAAAGAAAATCACGCAATTATTAGGTCAGAATTTTAAACTCATTAAAACCACCTCTGAATCACATCCTCATCCTAATGGTGGCGTTCAAGAATTTAATTATTTTTTATTACAAAAACAATAAGTTAGCTATTTATTCACTCCGATCCAATGCACTTAGTTCATTATTTTTGAATACTGATTAAATCAGCTCGGCATTGCTGTTTTTGACCATTTTCATCATCAAATATTAAGAATTCAGCACCTTTTTGGGTAACAAGATCGATTGGCTTAATTCTGACTAATTTACCTTCAATAACAACCCTCATTGATTGAGTACGCATAATCACTAACTCATAAATACTGTGATCTTCACAAGAGATTCTTTGATACGTACTCATGTTGATTTAATCAGTGCTAATTTGGCACTTCTGTCCATTTGTTTAATTTCATATTCGCGTTTTGACGCCTCAGACCTATCCTTCATTGCTTCTTGATAAACCAGCTGACATGGTGCATTAGCTCGAGTGTATTTTGCCCCACCCTTAATGTCGCCATTGTGCTGGCGCAAGCGCCTGGGTAAATCGTTGGTAATTCCGCAATATAACGAGTTATTAGCGCACTTTAATAAATAAACCAACCAGATTTTATTATCCAATTTATTAATCCCTTTATAGTATAATTGCAAAGTTTAATCCATCTTTATAAGTTAATGGAAAAAACCTACAACCCTGAACAAATTGAAGCGAAATATCGCGCCCTTTGGGAAGACAAAAATCTATTCTCGTCTGATGCAAATTCTACCAGCGAGAGTGCCTATTCAATCATGTTGCCGCCGCCAAATGTTACTGGCTCATTGCACATGGGGCACGCTTTTCAGCACACTATCATGGATGTACTTACTCGATACCATCGTGGCAAAGGCGAGCAAACCCTTTGGCAGCCTGGTACAGATCATGCAGGTATTGCAACTCAAATGGTGGTTGAGCGCCAACTAGCTGCTAAAGATATTACTCGTCACGATGTAGGTCGTGAAAAATTTATTGAAAAAATCTGGGACTGGAAAGAACAGTCTGGTGGCACAATTACTTCTCAAATGCGTAGACTCGGCTCATCAGTTGACTGGGAAAAAGAACGCTTTACCATGGACGAAGGTCTGTCTGACGCTGTTAAAAAGGTATTTGTACAACTGCATCAAGAAGGTTTAATTTATCGAGGCAAGCGTTTGGTAAATTGGGATCCTGTTCTACATACCGCTGTCTCTGATCTTGAAGTTATTAGCGTCGAAGAGCAAGGCTCTTTATGGCATATGCGCTACCCTATTACCGACTCTGATGAAACAATGGTGGTAGCAACAACTCGCCCTGAAACCATGCTGGGTGATAGTGCTGTTGCGGTTCATCCAGAAGATGCTCGCTATAAACACCTAATTGGAAAAACTATTGACCTGCCACTGACTGATAGAAAAATCAGTATTATTGCAGATGACTATGTAGACATGGAGTTTGGTACCGGTTGTGTAAAAATCACGCCTGCTCATGACTTTAATGACTATGAAATGGGTCAGCGTCATAATCTTGAAATTATCAACATCCTAACAGATGATGCCAAAATTAACGATGCTGTTGATACGCCATACATTGGCATGGATAGATTTGATGCGCGCAAGCAAATTATTAAGGATTTAGATGAGCAAGGTTTATTAGAAAAGATCGAGCCACATAAACTTATGGTGCCTCGTGGCGATAGAACCAATGCTGTGATTGAGCCCTATATGACAGACCAATGGTTTGTTAAGGTGGCTCCATTAGCAAAACCCGCTATTGACGCGGTTAAAAACGGAGATATTCGCTTCATTCCCGAAAACTGGAATAAAACCTATTTTAACTGGATGGATAACATTCAAGACTGGTGTATTTCTAGGCAAATCTGGTGGGGTCATCGTATTCCTGCTTGGTATGATGCTGATGGTAACATTTTTGTTGCCAACTCTGAAGAAGAGGCGCAAGCACAAGCTGGAGAAGGTGTTGAGCTTACCCAAGACAACGATGTACTAGATACCTGGTTCTCTTCTGCACTTTGGCCTTTTTCAACACTAGGATGGCCAGAAAAAACACCCGATCTTGCTAGATTTTATCCCACTAATGTATTAGTCACTGGCTTTGACATTATCTTCTTCTGGGTAGCCAGAATGATTATGTTTGGGCTAAAATTTACAGGTGAAGTGCCTTTTAAAGATATTTATATTACCGGTCTTATTCGCGATGGACAAGGGCAAAAAATGTCCAAATCTAAAGGCAACGTGCTTGATCCAATTGATCTAATTGATGGTATTTCTTTAGAAGATTTACTAACAAAAAGAACCCAAGGCATGATGCAGCCAAAGATGGCTAAACAAATCAAAAAGCAAACTCAGCAAGAATTTGCTGATGGAATCCCTGCTTTTGGTACCGACGCCCTTAGATTTACATTTGCTGCACTTGCCTCATTTGGTCGCGACATTAAGTTTGACCTAAAGCGAGTTGAAGGTTATCGTAACTTTTGTAATAAGCTTTGGAATGCCTCTCGTTTTGTTTTAATGAATCTTGAAGGTGAAACCATTAATCCGTCAGCACAACTTTCAACTGCTGATAAATGGATTTTATCTCGCTTGCAAGATACCAAGGCCAATGTTAAAAAACACCTAGATGGTTACCGACTTGACTTAATGAGCCAAGAATTGTACGAGTTTGTTTGGCATGATTATTGTGATTGGTATTTAGAGTTATCTAAACCACTATTACAAGATGATAAAACCAAAGCTGGCACACAAGCAACTCTGATTAAAGTGTTAGACGAAATGGTTACCTTGCTACACCCAATCATTCCATTTATTACAGAAGAAATCTTCGAGCAATGTAA
>CAYYGB010000026.1:0-9614 GCA_964471285.1 uncultured Candidatus Thioglobus sp. | reverse complement strand
TTTCTGCAGCAGTTAAAGACAACAATAAAAAGAAAACGTTAACTGATTTATTTTATTTAATTCAACCAGAAGATTTGATTAAGTTTGGTTTGATTCCAGAGTTAGTTGGCCGATTACCGGTGCAAACTGCGCTAGGTGAATTAGATGAAGCGGCATTGGTAGAAATTTTAACTAAGCCAAAAAATTCAGTTGTTAAACAATTCCAAGAAATTTTCAAATTAGAATCCGTCAAGTTAACCTTTAAAAAGACCTCGCTACTTGCTATTGCCAAGCTTGCTATTAAGCGCAAAACTGGTGCTCGTGGTTTGCGCTCTATTTTAGAAGACTTGTTGCTAGATACTATGTTTGAACTCCCTTCTTTAAAGGATGTTTCAGAAGTGGTTATTGATAAATCAACAGTCGAAACTAAGAAAGAACCTCTTATCGTTTACAAGTCTGAGAAGAAAAAATCAGATAAAAAAGTCAGCTAGACTACTTTATATTGGAATTATTTGATCGTCAAAAAGATGCAGTAGGCCAAGGTGAAAGAACCTTATTGGTCTATGTTGAACTCCCTAGTACTCGAAATATTCATAATGCTAAATCCGAATTTAAGGAATTAGCCCAATCCGCAGGATTGAATATCATCGAGACCATTCAAGTTAATCGAAATTCGACCAAGGCCCAATATTTTATTGGTACAGGTAAAGTGGATGAAATTGCACAAATGGTGCAAGAGTTCGAACTTGATCTAGTGATTTTCTCATCTGAACTGACCCCTTCCCAAGAGCGTAACCTAGAAAAAACATTGCAATGCCAAGTGATGGACCGCACCGGTCTTATCTTAGATATTTTTGCATTAAGAGCAAGCTCATTTGAAGGTAAGCTGCAAGTGGAGCTTGCGCAGCTTAGGCATCTATCAACACGCTTGGTTCGTGGTTGGACCCACCTAGAGAGACAAAAAGGTGGTATTGGTATGCGTGGACCTGGTGAAACGCAACTAGAAACTGATAAGCGTTTAATCGCTGTACGTATTAAAAACATTACTAGGCGCTTAGATAAAGTGCACAAGCAAAGAGACCTAGGGCGTAAATCTCGAGTTAAAAACGAGCTACCGATGATTGCTTTGGCGGGTTACACCAATGCTGGAAAATCTACTTTGTTTAATACACTGACTGATGCGAAAGTATTTGCTCATGATCAGTTGTTTGCAACATTGGATTCTACCATTAGGCGAGTTATATTGCCGGCATCGGGGGAGGCTGTAATTGCCGATACAGTGGGTTTCATTCAAGACCTTCCGCATGACTTGGTTGATGCATTTAAATCAACTCTAGAGGAAACTAAGCGTTCTAATGTGCTGCTACATATTGTTGATGCAGCCGATGAATATAATATTGAAAAAATCGGCCAAGTTGATGAAATTATTGAAGAAATCGGTGCCGGCCAAATTCCAACTATTTTGGTGATGAATAAAATTGACTGCTTAGATAATTTTACGCCACGATTAGATCGTGACGAATCAGGCAGGGTTTATCGAGTTTGGATTTCTAGCCAAACTGGAGAGGGAATTGATTTACTATATCAAGCATTAGCAGAACAGCTCAGTGGTATGATGACACGAGCAAAAATAGAGCTAGATGTCAAGAGTGCCCATATCCGTAGTGAAATTTATGATATTGGCTATATCCACAACGAAAAGGTGGATGATTTTGGACAGTGGATACTTGAAATTAACGTCACTCACCACTATCTATCTAAATTATTAAACAAGAAAGGTGTCAAGCTGTTATGGGAACAAAGCCAGAAGTAGAAGAGATTGATTTAAAACTTGAAAGCGTTCCGTTGCTACCCCTTAGAGATGTAGTTGTATTTCCGCATACGGTGATGCCATTATTTGTCGGTAGAAAAACATCGGTTAATGCGATTACCCAGGCAATGGGCACCAATAAATACGTCTTCGTCGTAACCCAAAAAGATGACAAAGTTGAGAATCCTCAATTTGGTGACCTGCATGAAGTGGGCACACTAGCAACCATCCTTCAAATGTTAAAACTGCCAGATGGCACTATTAAAGTTTTAGTAGAAGGTGTTAAGCGTGCAAAAATTGAAGCGATTGTTGAGCTTGAAGATTATAGTGAAGTGCGCCTAAGTGATCTTAGCTTAGAAGATGACAACGAAACAGAAGTTAAAGCGATGATGAGATTGGCTTTAGAAAGTTTTGAAAAATACATAAAGCTGAATAAGAAAATCCCTGAAGAAGTTTTAAAAATGCTTAAAGATGTGAGCGATGTTGAGCGTTTCAGTGATGTTATTATTGCCAATTTATCTCTAAAAGTTTCAGAGAAACAAGCTTTATTGGGTGGAAACAATTCTCAAGAAAGACTTGATAAAATCTTAACAGTCATTCAAAGTGAAATAGAAGTGCTCGATACAGAGCAAAAGATTCAATCACGTGTGCGCAAGCAAATGGATTCTAACCAGCGCGATTATTATTTGAATGAGCAAATGAAGTCCATTCAAAAAGAGCTAGGTCAAGCAGAAGATGAAAGCGAAATTGAAGAGTTACAGTTAAGCATTAATAAAGCAAAAATGCCTAAAGACGCCAAAGAGAAGGCACAAAGCGAACTTAAAAAATTATCACGCATGTCTTCTCAGTCGTCAGATGCCTCTATTATTCGTACTTATATTGAGAATTTGTGCGATGTACCCTGGAAAAAGAAAACCATTATCAATAAGGACCTTAAAAAGGCGCAAAAGATTCTTGATGATGATCATTATGGCCTAGACAAAGTAAAAGAGCGCATCTTGGAGCATTTGGCAGTGCAAACACGCGTTTCGCACAACAAGGCTAATATTCTATGTTTAGTAGGCCCTCCTGGTGTGGGAAAAACCTCTTTAGGTGAATCAATTGCCAGAGCGGTTAATCGTAAGTATGTGCGTATGGCTTTAGGTGGTGTTCGTGATGAGGCTGAAATTCGCGGCCACAGGCGTACTTATATTGGTGCAATGCCAGGTTCAATTGTGCAGAAAATGCAAAAAATTAAAGTAAAGAATCCTTTATTTTTACTTGATGAAATTGAAAAAATGGCCAGCGACTATCGTGGTGATCCATCAAGTGCTATGTTAGAAGTGCTAGATCCTGAACAAAACCATACGTTTAATGATCATTACCTAGAAGTAGATTATGATCTTTCTCAAGTGATGTTTGTAGCAACAGCTAACTCGTTAGATCTACCTCAGCCACTGTTAGACAGAATGGAAATTATTGAACTGGCAGGTTATACGGAAGACGAAAAAGTGCAAATTGCTAAACGTCATTTGATTAAACAAGCCATGGAAGGTAACGGTATAAAGACGAGTGAAATCAACTTTAAAGATTCTGCCATTTTAGATATTATTCGATATTACACTCGTGAAGCGGGTGTTCGAGGACTAAACAGAACCATCAGTACAATTTGTCGAAAAGTTGTAAAAGAAGTGGTTTTAAAGAAGCGAAAAACCAAAGCAACCATTACTGATAAAAATTTAGAAAAGTATCTTGGTGTCAAAAAATTCCGCTTTGGCTTGGCTGAAGAAAATAATCAAGTTGGTGAAGTGACAGGCCTTGCCTGGACTTCAGTAGGTGGTGATTTATTAACCATTGAAGCTACGGCTTACAAAGGTAAAGGCAAGCTAAATTACACAGGCCAGTTGGGCGATGTTATGAAGGAGTCTATTCAGGCTGCTATGAGTGTCACACGAACTCGTGCTAAAGAATTAGGTATTGCTGATGACTTCCAAGAAAAGCTGGATATCCATATTCACGTTCCTGATGGCTCTACCCCTAAAGATGGACCAAGTGCTGGCGCAGCAATGTGTACAGCGTTAGTATCTGTTTTAACGGGTAGAAAAGTAAAAGCAGATGTGGCAATGACGGGTGAAATCACTCTACGCGGTGAAATCACTCCAATTGGTGGTCTTAAAGAAAAAATGCTTGCTGCACTTCGTGGTGGCATTAAGACGGTCATCATTCCTGATGATAACGAACGTGAACTCTCTGAGGTGCCTGAGAAAATTAAAGGTAAGCTGAACGTGATCAAAGTTAAATGGATTGATGAGGTATTGGACATTGCTTTAGAGAAGTAACAAAACCCAATAAAAAAGGCGCTTTAAGCGCCTTTTTTATTAAAGTAATATTGACAGATTAAGGTCGGATATAAGAATAACCTTGTTGTTGCAATTCGCCAATACGAACTACGCCAGAAGGTGTTTTTCCTACACCATCTGTTAGCTCTGGAAAGTGACCTTTCTTTTTCTTAAACCCCTTCATGGTGTTCTGACAAGCGCTAAAAGTAATATCACTCATGGCCATTTTTTCAACACGACTTGCATTCTTACTACTAGTTGTTAGGATGCCTAAACCTGGACCATAAGCCACAATTTCGATATCGACCTTGCCAGCGCCATAGTGCTTTTGTAAATTTGCAGCGTTGTTAAGTACAATTTTTTGCGTTCTAGCGTCGTCGGTACTAACTTGGATGACATATTTTGGATTAGCTGCTTGCACATTAAAGACAAACAGTAGAGTTACGATATTAAGTAGTATTTTTTTCATGATTCTCCCCCAAGAGTTATCGTGCCTTTAATATTAAAGGCAAAGCTATTCTACCGCCTTTTGTAGTTTTGCGTAATAAAATCCATCAAAATTATGGACTGGGAGTTGCTGTCTTCCCACGCACGTTTTAATACCCCAATCCAGCTCTATTTTGATTTCTTTAGCATCTGTATGAGACTCTAAAAATCGTGTTATTTGTTGCTCATTTTCAGGCTTTAAAATCGAACAGGTGGCATATAGCAATGTACCACCAGGTTTAAGCATGGTCCATAAGTTCTCTAATATTTGTTGTTGTAAGGTCACCAGTGCTGCAATGTCTTTGGGCTTTCTAAGAAGTTTAATATCAGGATGCCTTCGGATAACACCGGTGGCTGAACAAGGTGCATCTAACAATATTTTGTCAAATAACTCACCATCCCACCAGTCGACCTGTTGTGCGTGACCTTGAATGACTTTAACTGAGTTAATATTAAAACGTTGGAGGTTTTCTTGTACACGCTCCAGTCTATACTCATCACTATCAATTGCTACAATAGAAGCTTTGGGTGCTAGTTCACATAAATGCGTGGTTTTTCCACCAGGAGCACTGCAAGCATCAAGAATATGCTCATTATTTTGTGGATCTAATAAAGTGGCCGATAGTTGTGCCGAGGCATCTTGAACATAACAAGCACCAGACTCAAATTCGGGCAAGTTGAAGACACTAGTTGCCTGATCTAAAACAAGCGCTTGAGGTGCAATTTCAATCGTCTGAGTGGTGATACCGTATTCACTAAGTTGTTGTTGATAACTATCAATCTGAAAATCAGGATGAACACGAATAGTCATCGGTGCCTGGGTGTTGTTCTGCTTAAATATTTGCTCAAAGTCTTGAGGATAATATTGTTTAATTTTTTTAACTAACCAAGTTGGATGTGATGCATGTTTTTCACTTAGCAGCTTATCCTTATCCCGATCAATTTGTCTGAGTATGGCATTGACCAAACCCTTAGCCCAGGGTTTATCAATTGTATTAGCCACATCAACTGTTTCAAAAATACTGGCATGTGCTGCTATATTGGAATGCAGTATTTGATAGGCGCCTAATAAAAGGAGGCAATGAACGTCTAGGTCTTCTTTTTTTAAAGAATGCTTAAGTAAATCAGTAACAATATCATTCAGTTGATGATAAAAACGAATGGTTCCAAAAACCAATGACTTGGTTAGTGAACTATTTTGATCAGGATAATCAAAGGCAGAAAGTGATTTTTTTTCTAAAACAACCCAACAAATTGCTTCTAAAGCAACAAGGCGTACATTGTTATTTTCCAAGAGTTACTAGGACCTTGCTTAATAACTTATCAGCAGGTAAAAAGCCAGGTAAGTGGGTGCCATCTGATAAGAAAATAGCCGGCGTACCTGTAACACCGAGTTGTTTAGAAATTTCTAATTGATCAGCAACTGGGTTGTCACAATTAGAAGCATCAACAATGGTGCCACTATCGTTGTAATCATCCATGGCTTGATTTCTATCATCTGCGCACCAGATCTTTTGCATTTTCCCTTGGGCTTTAGGATGTAGTGAAGCCAGAGGGGAGGCAAGATATTTCACACTAATGCCCAAATCATTCATCTGCCCTATACTGTTATGTAGTCGTCTACAGTAGGGGCAGTCAACATCAGTAAACACATGAACCTGATATTTTTCATCTTGGGCTTTGTAGATAATTTTGTCGCTGTCTTTAATGGTACTAATGAGGTCTAATTTTAAGTTTTTGACTTTGCTACTTTTTTGAATCAAACTTCTAGTCTTTATGTTGACTACATCACCTTGGATTAAGTATTGCCCATCTTCAGAAATCAACATAGAGTCAATTGGATTGTAGGTGATTACTTCATACACACCTTTAAAAGGTGAATCAGTAATATCTTTTTTATCGATTCCATCAAAGAAGCGACTTAAATTCTGGATGACTTCGTCTTTTGTGGCGAATGCTGAGTTAGATAAAAGCGCGATAACTAGAAATAGAGATTTAATCATGATAAAAATATAATGGAAAAATGAATAAATTTTACCTTTTTAGGTAGAATATCGCCAATATATTTTTTTATTTAGGAAGTGCTGTGGAATTCTCATTAATTAATACACAAATACAAAAATTTGACGGCGATACAGTGGTTGTCTTTTCTAATTCAGAGGTCGTTTTTAACGATGTTAATATTCAGCAATTGATTGAATTGAATCATTTTGAATCAAAGCCGGGAACAACGTTATTACTTAGCCTAGTTCAGGGCTTTAAGGCTAGCAAAGTGTTAGTTGTAGGTTTAGGCGAATTGCCAAATAATGCTAAAAATTACATCAAAGCATTAACAGCTGCAAGTGGCATACTAAACTCAACCAAAACAAAGAGTGCCATGATTGCTCAGGTTGACATTGAAGATTTCGATGAAAGTTGGACTCATAAAGTCTCAGCAAGAGTTCTAAAAGATGCCGATTATGAAATTCAGCAAGTGGGCGCGCAGGAAAAAACAGACACGCTTGAAAATATTGCCATTCAATCTACACACAATGATGCTCATGAGCTACTTCAGGGTAGTTCTATTGCTAGTGGCATGAAACTTACACGCCATTTAGGAGACTTACCTTCAAATATTTGTACGCCAACTTACTTGGCGCAAACGGCGCAAGACTTAGCTAAAGAGTTTGGTCTGGAGTGTGAAATTTTAGAAGAATCTGATATGTCTGTATTAGGCATGGGTTCGTTGTTATCTGTTTCAAAAGGTTCAATTGAGCCGCCAAAGCTAATTAGCTTAAGCTACAAAGGTGATGCAAATTCAAAGCCGATTGTGTTGGTAGGCAAAGGTGTTACGTTTGATAGTGGCGGAATTTCACTTAAACCCGGTGCTGGTATGGATGAAATGAAATATGACATGTGTGGCGCTGCTTCTGTGATCGGAACAATGCGCGCTATTGCTGAAATAAAACCCAAGATAAATCTAACTATCGTTGTGCCCGCTGTTGAGAATATGCCTGCACATAATGCTTCAAAACCTGGTGATGTGGTTACTTCAATGTCAGGGCAAACCATTGAGATCTTAAATACAGATGCAGAAGGGCGTTTGATTTTGTGTGATGCATTGACGTATGTTGAGAAGTTTAATCCAGAAGTTGTGATCGATACAGCTACCTTAACGGGCGCAGTAATTGTGGCATTAGGAAAACATCATTGTGGATTAATGGCTAATGATCAAGACTTAGCTAATGATTTAATTTCTGCAGGAAAGGAGTCTCTAGATACTGCGTGGCAGCTACCACTTGATGATGAATATGATGAGCTACTTAAATCTAATTTTGCTGATATGGGTAATATTGGTGGACGTGAAGCAGGCACTGTAACAGCAGCTTGCTTCCTAGCTAGATATACAAAGAGTTATCGCTGGGCACATTTGGATATTGCAGGCACCGCGTGGGTAAGTGGTGCTAAAAAAGGCGCAACAGGAAGACCTGTGCCACTATTAACGCAATATATTCTAGACCGCGCTAAATAAGGGCACTATATGTCAAGTTTTGAAAATGTAGAAGTAATTAAAGCGGCTAATATTTATTTTGACGGCAAGGTAACATCGCGAGTTGTGGTATTCGCAGATGGCTCAAAAAAGACCCTAGGTATTATGATGCCGGGTGATTACGAGTTTGGCACTGATGAGAATGAGCTAATGGAAATTCAAGCGGGAGAAATGGATGTATTGTTGCCAGGTGAGAATGATTGGCAGACATTTACTAAAGGCTCTTCTTTTAAAGTTGCTAAAGATTCAAGCTTTAAGTTACAAGTAAAAGAAGTAACTGACTACTGTTGCTCTTATTTTTGAGCCTCTTTATCTAGCCAAACACCCAAGCCCTGAGCGCAGATTTCCAAGTCACCTTTGAATAATTTAATTTGCTGTAGCTCATCAAGCTTAACACCATGTTGGGTTGCTATATTGAGTAAATATTTGAGCAATGAATCTTTAATAGTCTTATGACGATTTTCCTCATCAGCTGATTTTTTAGCGATAGCAACAAAACCATTGATATGCTGTATGAGCATGTCAGCAGATTCTTTTGTAAACTCTATTCTGTTGAAATGAGTTAAATAAGCAAATTTTGGCTTAAGCGTTAGTAGTTGATTAACTGTGCTAATCCAAGCCTGAGGGTCAAATTGTACGGGTGTCGTCGGTGGAAAAATCAACACACCTTGTTCAGTATCAAATTCACGATAACTTACTCCTAGCGTGTCACCAGAAAAAATACCTCTGGACTGCTCATCCCAAATACACAAATGATGTCTAGCGTGGCCAGGTGTGTCGATAAATTTTAAAATTCTTCCACCTAAACTAATAGTATCTCCATCTTTGGCAATAACAACTTTGTTTGATGGAATAGGGATTAGGTCACCTAAAAATTGTTTAAAGAACAATTCTCCATAGACGCCAATTACACCGGCACGCAATTTGGAAGGGTCAATTAAATGTTGAGCGCCGCGCTCATGAACAAGAACATTTGCATTAGGCAGATGTTTTATTAGCTCACCAGCGCCACCAGCATGATCTAAGTGAATATGCGTGAGAATAATATGATCAACCGCTTCAACCCCTATATTTTTTTCTTTCAAGGTAGCTAATAGGTTGGGTACTGATAAGTGACAGCCAGTATCAATAAAAGCAGCTCGACCGTTGTGCTCGATTAAATAAGCAGCAACAAAATCTTTTCGCATGTGCTCAGTATCAATACAAGTGATGTTAAATTCTAGTTCGTGATAAGTGGGTTTCATAGGCTTATTTTAGATCAAAAAAAACCGCCCAATTGGGCGGTTTTTAACTGAATTTTCAGTAGTTTAGAAGTCGCCTTCTGCGCCACCATCTTGAATTGCTGTAATGACACGTTTAACTTCTAGTGCTTTTTCTAGTAAGTAGTCCGGTAAAGGTGCACCACCGTAAATCATAGCATTCATGTCTAAAGTGTACAACCATCTTTGGCCTTCTTTGTCTTCAATTAATGCTAAACGACAAGGTAGGTAAG
>CAYYGB010000025.1:0-9669 GCA_964471285.1 uncultured Candidatus Thioglobus sp. | reverse complement strand
ATCTCTTTCACCGCTTCTGAATTAGAGAATGCAGCATTTAATGTGTTGCCAGTCCCTAGGAAATTGTTCTCTTTAACGCCCAAGTTGAAAGAGGCACCTGAGCTATTAGAGTGGGATATGCCAATTGAAAATGTACCAGTTTTGGTTTCTTCTACGCTAAAGTGTAGATTGATCTTATCTTCAAAACCCTTAAGTTTTGAGACGTCCATTTTTACATCTGAGAAGTATCCTAAACGTTTAATGTTTTTGATGGATTCATCTAGCTCAGTATTAGAGTATAAGCCACCTTCGTTAATACCAATTTCACGACGAATCACTTCATCTTGTGTTCGGGTATTACCTGTAATAGTGACACGATTAATGTAGACCTTCTTGTTGAGTGCAACATTAATTTCTAGATCAATAATGTGCGACTTGGTATTTTCCTTGGTAATTGGATCAACCTTGGCAAAAGCATATCCTTGGTCAGCAAAAATATCAGTGATTGCCTGAATACTTTCAATGACTTTTTTACGTTCAAAGACATCACTGGTGTCAATAGTTAGCAGTTCTTTTAATTCCTTAATAGACTGGTTAAGAAGGTCTCCAGTAAAGCTAATGGCACCTACTTTGTATTCAGCACCTTCACTGATTTGAATATCAATATCGATATTTTCTTTGCTAGCTGATAATTCCGTTGTAATTTTGATTACTTTAAAATCAAGATAACCTGAATTAACATATAAAGATTTCATTGCCTCGATGCCCGCATCTAAAGCAACTTTTGAATAATAATCTTTTTCAGTGAAATAATTCATAATGAAAAAATCAGGCTCGCCAATTTCAAATAAATCTAGTAGATCATCTTCCTCATGAATGTTACCGCCACTAATTTTCATGCTATTAATTTTAGCCACATCACCTTCGTTAATATCTAGCTCAATACCAACACGATTTTGAGCATCAGTTTCTATTTTTTTAGTAATTTTAATGCCGTAATAACCTTTAGAAACATAAGTGGCCTCTAGCTGGTCGATAAGCTTATCAAGTTGACGTTTGTTAAAAATCTTACCCTGAGAAAGATCCATATTTTTAAGAATTTTGGCTAAACTTTCCTCATCAATAACCTTGTCTGAATAGTTGAGAACATCCATATATTTAATATGTGGATTTTCTTGAAGATTAATTTTCAAGATGTCGCCTTCTTGCGACACTTCAATATCTTTAAAGAAGTTAGTTTTATATAAATCTCGAATAATTTGACCAGAAACCTGATTATTGTATTCATCACCTGTTTCAACAGGTAGATAGCTTAATACTGTTCCTCTTGAAATAGAATCTAAGCCCAGTATTTCAATGCTTTTAATGGGTTTAGCAAGTGCAACAGAAGTTATAACTATGCTTGCAGCAGCTAATGTTTTAAGGAGTGATTTTTTCATAGAATTCTTAAGATTATAATAAACGTATCAAGTCATTATACAGAGCAACAAAGGTTAGTGACAAAATAACAAATAGTCCGAATTTTGCAAATACTTGTTGTATAGACTCATTGACAGGTGAGCCCTTAATGATTTCAATTATATAAAAGAATAAATGCCCTCCATCTAATAGGGGAATAGGCAGTAGATTTAACAAGCCAAGGCCAATACTAATTAATGCTAAAAAAGATAAAAAAGGCACTAGACCTATTTCCGCACTTTTTTGAGCATAATTAGCAATAGTAACTGGGCCGCTGATTTGATCAATTGAAGCTTCACCAATAATCATTTTTTTGATCATTTTTAAGTTTAATAACGTCAATTGATAAACCTTAGATCCGGCAGATAAAAAAGCATCAATAGGTTCTTTTTGAATAAGTACCTGCCAATCTTTTAAGTAATCTTCAGGCACAACAACACTGACACCAACTTTAGGAGAGTTGTTAATTAGCTCTGGTGTCAATGTAAGTGTTAGATTTTTGGCGTTACGCTTAATAAGCAGTTTAATAGGCTTAATAGGCTTAGCTTGGATAGCGATAACAAAATCTTGCCAAGTGGAAATACTTTGACCATTGGCGCTTAATACTTCATCTTGTGAGCGAAGGCCAGCTTTACTAGCGGCAGAATTAACCACAACCTGATCAATAATGGCTGGCAACTTGGGAGTGGAGAACTTAAACCCTAAGTATTGATCAAGACCTTGTTCAGGATTAGCTAAAAAATCACCAGTTAAATTAAGCGTGCTTGTTTTTAAGTTTGAAAGCTTAGAGCGCGCTTGAATGATTAAAGGCTGAGCATCATTCGATTGAATAAATTGATTAGAGAATTCACTGATACTAGGGGTTGGAACACTATTAATACTAAGTAATTCATCGCCTGCCTGCAAGCCGGCTTGGTCAAAAAAACCAGAATCAGTGACCGATTCAACAATCGGTTTAATGCCGTTAACCCCAATGATAAAGATAAGAGTATAAAGTAGAATTGCCAATAAGAAATTGGCAACTGGCCCCGCTAAGACAATAGCAAAGCGTTTGTAAACTGATTGTCTGTTAAAAGCCCTATGCTTTTCACTATCAGCAACCTGCGCTTCATTTTCATCGAGCATTTTAACGTAGCCGCCCAAAGGAATAGCGCACAGGGTGAATTCAGTTTCACCGCGTTTGAAAGATTTGATTACTTTGCCAAAACCAACAGAAAATCTTAATATTTTGACATTGAATTTTTTGGCAACCCAATAATGACCATACTCATGGACAGTGACCAAAATACCGATCGTTAACGCAAACGACAAAAGGGCGGTTAAAAAACCCATTTGAACTACAGTTGGGAGTGCGAGTGCCCTGCCTCTTTAAGTCGCTTTAAATAAGTTGACCATAAGGCAGTTTGATCTGTGGCAAGTTTATGTAAGTGAGTCCAAGAATAAATACCACTATCGTGTCCATCATTAAAAAACAAGATAATAGCGTAGTTTCCAGTAGGCTCAATGCGGTCAATTTTCACATTTTCTTTACCAAGTTGCAATGTCTCCTGACCAGGACCATGGCCGACTACTTCTGCCGAAGGAGAATAAACTCTCAAAAATTCAGCACTTAATGGGTAGTCAACACCGTCAAAGGTAAGCGTTAAAAGGTTTTTGTCTTTATTAAGTGTAATGTTGCTAGGAGTTATCATGTTTTGCCTTGTGGGTAAATATAGGCGATATTTTAGCAGAACTATCGTTTTCATTAACCTTTAGCTTTATAAGTGGATAAAATAAAGCTTATGTTAATAAATTTTACAAAAATGCACGGGCTTGGAAATGACTTTATGGTTGTTGACAATACCGATGGCGATATAAACTTTAGTGTTGAGCAAATTAGAAATTTGTCTGATCGACATCTTGGTATTGGCTTTGACCAACTACTCGTGGTAGAGTCAAGCACCTCTCCAGGTATTGATTTTCGCTATGTTATTTATAATGCAGATGGATCTGAGGTAGCTCAGTGTGGCAATGGCGCTCGATGCTTTGCACGCTTTGTAACTCAAAAAAGTTTAACTACGCGCAACCCAATCGTTGTAGAGACCCACTCAAGTGTAATTACTTTGCATATTAATGCAGATAATACTGTGCGTGTTGATATGGGTGATCCTAGCTTTGCGCTTGACAGCATTCCACTGATTGCACCTGAAATTCAACCAACGTATGAAATTGAAGGTCTTGAAATGGGTGTATTATCTATGGGTAATCCTCATTGTGTTTTAATCGTTGAAGAACTTTTAACTCTCGATATCGCCAGTATTTCTACAAAAATACAATCTAATAAGGCTTTGCCAAATCAAGCAAATATTGGTTTTATGCAAATAGTCAATCGTAGTGAAATCAATTTACGAGTTTACGAACGTGGCTCTGGTGAAACATTGGCTTGTGGTAGTGGCGCATGTGCAGCAGTAGTTTATGGCGTTGAGAAGGGTTTGTTAGATGAAAAAGTCTGTGCACATCTCACCGGAGGCGATGCAGCTATTGAATATCAAAAAGGCGGGCATGTATTTTTATCAGGGCCAGCTGAATTTGTATTTGAAGGACAAGTAAGCCTCTAACAGTTTATAGAAAATATTTGCTTATCTGATCGTCTAATTGCGCTCAACCGGCCACCCCAGGCGCAACCATGATCCATTGGAAATATGTGTTTTTGCTCTACATTGGCTAATGTAGACCAGTGGCCAAAAAAGATATCTGTTTCTTTTAGTAAGCGATTTTCATGCTTAAACCAAGCTTTATAGCCATTAGGCGCTTGATCAAAATTCATTTTATGCTCAAATTCTAACTGGCCATTGGCTTTGCAAAATCTCATTCGCATCATGGCGTTAATGGTATATCGACACTGCTCAAGCTCGTTTAAATTATCCCCCCAAGTGTCTGGCTGATTATGATACATTTGTGTTAAAAATTGGCCTAAATTTTCACCTTGTAAATACTTTTGAACCAAGGTTGATTGAGTTGCCGCTATTTCTTTAGTCCAATTTGGAGGAATACCTGCGTGAACCATCAATACATCTTCATCGCTAATCAATAAAGGCTGTTGAGATAAAAATTCTAATAATTTTGTGGAATTTTTTGCACCAATAATATCAGAAAAAGTATCTTTTTTATTGGGCGTAATTTCTCCAAAAGTGCAGGCTAATAAATGAAAATCATGATTACCCATGATCATGGAAATATTGTCGGTGTGTGCTTTGATAAATTCTAGAGTTTCTAGAGATTTATTACCACGATTAACCACATCTCCTAGGAAAAATATTCGATCTTTATCTAGAGAGAACTCAATTTTATTTAATAAGCGTTGCAATGAATCGTAACAACCTTGAACATCGCCAATTAAGTAATCAGACATTTAATGTAGAGTGTATGGTTCACTTAAAATAAACTCAGGAATTTTAGCTTCAAATCGTTCGCCTTCGTCATTCACCATACCGTAAGCGCCTTTCATGGTTCCAGTAGCTGTTTTTATTACCGAACCTGATGAATACTGATAAGACTCACCCGGCATTAAATGAGGCTGCTCGCCAATAACACCTTCGCCAATTACATCTTCAATATGTCCAGTTTCATCTTGAATACGCCAATGTCGGGTCAGTAATTGAGCACCTACTGAACCATTGTTGGTAATAGTAATTGTGTAGGCAAAGGTGTGCTGGTTTATCGCTGCACTTGACTGCTCTTTAATAAAGCTAACTTGGACGTCAATCTGAATACTGTTTTTCATAATCTTGGGCTAGGGTAATAAAATTATCAATATCTAACATTTCAGCACGTTGTGAAAGGTCGATGCTAGTTTGCTCTTGAGTTAATAATAACTTTAGGCAATTTCTAAGGGTTTTTCTACGGTGAGCAAAAGATGCTTTCACGATTTTTTCAAATAGCTTGATATTGCTTACTTTACAGGTTTTGAGCGGTGTTAGATAAACAATGGCGGAGTCGACTTTTGGCGCTGGATCAAAAGACTCAGGTGGCACAACAAAAATTAACTCCACGTCAAAAAATGCTTGCATCATAACGCTCAAACGACCATAAATTTTAGAACCGTGATCTGCAGACATTCTTTCAACCACTTCCTTTTGTAGCATAAAAGTCATATCAATGACCTTATCTCGATGCTCGAGCAAGTGAAACAAAATAGGAGATGAGATGTTATAAGGCAGATTACCCACTACTCTAATGGGTGGGTTGAATAAATCGAGATCAAAATTAAGCGCATCACCTTCATGAATGACTAAATTAGGCTTTTCATGGCTATTTAAAATTTCAATTAAATCTCTATCAATTTCAATGACATTAAGCTCATCAACTCGATCAAGCAGTGGGAATGTCATGGCACCTTGTCCAGGACCAATTTCAAGTAAATTATCATCTCGCTTAGGGGCGATGGTCGCGACAATTTGGTCAATAATTTTCTGATCAGTCAAGAAGTTTTGACCAAAACGCTTGCGCGCCTTATGTTTTCCAGATGTTGTAGATTGTCGCTTAGGCATTTTTCTTGTTAATGAAATCTTGTGCGTATTCTAAAGCAGTATACAGGCTACCTAGGCTAATATTACCAGTACCAGCGAGCGATAAGGCGGTGCCATGGTCAACTGATGTACGAATAAAAGGTAACCCTAAGGTAATATTAACCGCCTTTTTAAAGCCCAAGGTCTTAAGTACTGGAAGACCCTGGTCATGATACATACTCAAAACACAATCAACTCCTTTGAGCGCATCAACCGTAAATGCAGTATCAGCAGGCACACTGCCAAAAAGGTTAAATCCTTGCTGATTAAGTTGATTAATAAGCGGATTGATGATTTCGATTTCTTCCATGCCCAAACAACCATCCTCGCCCGCATGTGGGTTAAGCCCGCAAACAACAATCCGTGGATTGCTAATTCCGTAGCTTTCTAAAGACTGGTGAATGATGCGAATAGTTTTTTCAAGAGACTCTTTCTTAATATTTTGAACAACTTGAGAAAGTGGCAAGTGCGTCGTTGCAAGTGCGACACGCAAACCTTGGGTTGCTAGCATCATAACTGTTTTATCAGTATTTGCCAAAGAGGCTAAATATTCAGTATGCCCAGTAAAACCTGGATTGACACTATTAATAACACCCTTGTGGATAGGGCCAGTAACCAAAGCCTCGCATTGTCCACTTAAACAAAAATCAGTTGCTTTATCTAGTGTGTTAAGGACGTATTTAGCATTATCAGTATTTAAAACACCAACTTTTACTGGGTCACTAACTTTGATTGGGTGAACGCATAATTGATGCTTGACTGAAACCTGTTCAGACTCAACAATTTTTAAAGGTAAGTTTAGTAATTTTGCACGACTTAATAAAATATCAGGGTCGGCAAATACTAATAAATTTTTGGTCGATTTTTTTTGGGCAAAGATAACCGCTAAATCTGGACCAATTCCGCTTGGCTCTCCTGGGGTGAATGCAATCGTCATTTATAGCATAAATTAGTGAAGTGAATAGCTTATATTATAGTGTTAATATATAAGAAAAATTTTATATACTTAAATAAATTTTATGTTAAAAAAAATACTTAATAATCAATAACTTATGATTATAAAAAATAGTTTAACAGGGTTTTAAATTAAATAATAAACACAAGCAAATTGATTCCTATAAAATTCAGTTTAATAATAATTATATTCACACTAAAAAACAGGTTAACTATGCGCTTTACAATCACACCTTTAGTCACATCAGTTTTACTCACTTTATCATTCCCTTCGCAAGCACAAATTATGAATCAAAATGCTAATAGCTTTGATTCGGTTTACAACATTCAAACAGTTAGCGGCATGTCTCTGGATAAGAGGGCGCTTTTAGGTGGTGTTGTGATGTCATCCTCCCAAGTTAATTTATCCGCCCAAGTGTCTGGAGATGTTTTAAGCGTCAATGGCCGTGAAGGTGATATGTTTAAAAAAGGCACTATCATAGTAACACTAGAACAAGAGTCTATCAAAGCGCAGCGTGATTCTGCTTATGCTGAAATCGCTTCAGCTAATGAAGCTCTTAGAAATGCTGGTGTTCAATATTCACAATCAATTGTTTCTCCTAATAGTGGCGGAATGCTGGGTGGTGTGCCGGGCATGTTCTCAATGTTTACAGATCCTATGCTAAAAATAAGCGGACAAGGTAACCCTGAGTTTGATAAATTTGCCAATAGAACTTCAAGATATACCACCTATCAACAAGCTAAAAACAAACTAACTCAGGCGGAAAATAACTTAAAGCAAATTGAATCACGCCTTAAGGATGCTAATGTTAGCGCTCCATTTGATGGGGTTATTGTTGCCAAATCAATCAATGAAGGTGACGTTGTTCAGCCGGGTCAAATCTTGTTAAAGTTTGCTAATATTAAAGAACTTCAAGTGGAGGTTAATATTCCTTCAAGACTGGTTAGAAGCTTAAAGCTTAATAAAGATTACCGAGTTAAACTTGATATCGCAAATATTGTAGTTGATGCAAAATTAGCTCAAATTTATCCAATCGCAGACAATGCCAAGCACAGTGTTAAGGTTAAGCTTGACTTGCCTGGTAATGTTCCAGTCTTACCTGGTGCTTATGCTGAAGTAGAGATTTTTGAAACAGACTCAGGTGTCTTAACACCTGTTGTTCCAGAAGTGGCTATTATGTGGCGCTCATCACTACCAAGCGTTTTTGTGATAAGCCCGTTGACTAATAAAACTGAATTACGCTTTGTTCGCTTAGGTGAACAGGTGGGTAATGATAAGAAAAGCATTTTATCGGGCTTAAAGATTGGTGAAAAGATTGTTACAAATCCAAATATTTTGATGATTTCAGGAATGAATATTTAATTTATAACTTATGTCAAATCATAATACAAATAATAACGACGAAGTAGATCTGGGTATTGCTGGAAAGCTAACCAAAGCTTTTATTACCTCTCCGCTATCGATTATCATCTTCTTCGCCATGCTTGGTGCAGGTATTATCGGGCTTATTTCAACGCCACGACAAGAAGATCCGCAAATTTCAGTCCCCCTAATTGATCTATTTGTAGAATATCCAGGCGCCTCATCAGAGGAAGTTTCAAACATTGTAGTTAAGCCGTTAGAGCGCTTAATGTCTCAAATTTTAGGTGTTAAGCACGTTTATTCAGTGAGTGACAAAGGTCAAGGTATTATCACAGTTGAATTTGATGTGGGTCAAGATATGAACGCATCCATTATCAAAGTTCGTGACAAGATGTTGGCAAATCTCGACTTTATGCCGCCAGGCGCTCGACAACCCTTAATAAAACCCAAAGAAATTGATGATGTTCCCATTATCAATCTAACTTTATGGTCCAAATCATTGGATGATGGGCAGCTGCGTTCACTGGGTCTCGAGTTAATTCAACAGCTAGAAAAAGTAAAAGACACCAACAATGGATTTATTGTTGGTGGTCGTAAAGAAATCTTCCATATTGATGCTTATCCTGGTCGTTTAGCGGGTTATGGTGTTTCTATCCAACAGATAGCTGGAACAGTGGGAAATGCTAATGTTCGTGAGCACACTGGTAATATTGAGCTTAATGGCTACAACATGGAAGTTTATTCAGGTGACTTCTTTACCAAGGTTGAAGATATTGAAAACTTAGTGGTCGCTATAAACGATGGCAAGCCTATCTATATTAGAGATGTTGCTGATGTTTATTATGCGCCAGAAGAAACTGAGCATATGGTTAGCTACTATACGGGTAAAGCTAATAAAACCGGAAAGAAAGCTACCGGTGAACAAGCTGTTACCATTGCCATTGCTAAGAAATTTGGATCTAACGGCGTTGCTGTTGCAGAAAATATTCTTGCTAAAGTAGAGGAATTAAAAGGCCGACTTATCCCAGATAACGTTGAAGTCTCTGTCACTAGAAACTACGGAAAATCTGCAAAAGACAAGGTTAACTCTCTAATTAAGAAATTATTTATTGCAACTGGTGCAGTTACGTTATTGGTATGGTTTGCATTAGGTGTGCGTCCAGCTATCGTTGTTACCTTGGTTATTCCAGTGGTTCTATTGATGACTATATTCTCTGCCTGGATCTTGGGTATGACGATTGATAGGGTGAGTTTATTTGCACTTATTTTCTCAATCGGAATCTTAGTAGATGATGCAATTGTTGTAACTGAAAATATTTATAGACGCTGGCTTATTGACAACAAAATTACCATTGGTACTGCAATTGA
>CAYYGB010000024.1:0-9907 GCA_964471285.1 uncultured Candidatus Thioglobus sp. | reverse complement strand
TGCCACAGGGAAAGGTTAGTCGTTATCAAGCGTTAGTCTGGGGCGTCCTATTGGGCATTGTTGGCCTGGGCATATTACAATTATTTGTTAATACTCTAACGATGGTCTTGACATTTGCATCTCTTATTGGCTATGCGGTTATTTATACCTTGTATTTAAAACGAGCCACACCACAGAATATTGTTATCGGAGGTGCGGCTGGTGCGGCGCCACCTGTATTGGGCTGGACAGCAATTACAGGTGGACAAAATATTGAGTTTGCCCTTTTATTATTTTTGATTGTTTTCATTTGGACGCCGCCACATTTTTGGGCGTTAGCAATTCACAGGGTTAAAGAGTATGAAAAGGTCAACATACCGATGCTGCCGGTTACTCACGGCATAGCTTATACCAAAAAACAAATCTTACTCTATACCATTTTGCTAGTAGTCGTTACGATACTGCCTTATCTTACGGGCATGTCAGGGTTAATTTACCTGGTTTCCGCTTTGGTTTTAGGGGCGATTTTCTTATGGTATGCGGTTAAAATTAATACCCGCACTAAAGACGTGCAGATTGCCTGGAATACGTTCACTTACTCGATTAACTATTTAATGCTGATCTTCCTTGCCTTATTGGCAGACCATTATTGGCTTATTACTCTATAGACGACAAAAGGACTACTTTGAAAGGATTAGGACAAGTATTTAAAGCAGTAGCCTCAGCTATGATTGGTATTGGCAAAAAAGAGGATCTGATTAAGGACTTTGAACGAACGGAAAAACAAGGGCCGTGGCTTTATATTATCGTTGGCCTAGTTATGACTGCTGGCTTTATCATAATGGTGATGACTGCTGTGAAATTCGCCATAGCTTCATAAGTTCTTTAATCTAGCGTTCCAATAATCAAATCCAATGCGGGCGCCATTTTTGACGCATGATGTGGATTGGTCAGTAATCCCACCAGTTCAAGATTAGGATTTAAAAGCAAGTAGCTAGCTGTGTGATCAATCAGGTAGTTTTCTGCCGCCTTCATTTTCACTGACTGCTCTGAATGATGCTGTGATTTTTCTGAATTCATGGCCATCTTCATGTGGTCAGCTTTAGGTGCGTGGTTAGAATGATCCTGAGAAGCTCTTTGTTTAGTTTGCGCTACCTCGTGATATATGCCTAAAGTTTTTGTTAATCTGGTTAATTCTGCATCTTTAGCGCTTAGCCCAATAAAGTCTTCGTTAAAGCGATTGACAAAATCCTGCAACTTACCAATATCGCGATCTGGATCAACTGATACAAAAATTACCTGTAGCTTGTTAGCCTGATCCATTTTGCTAAGAGTTTGATTTAAGATGGCCAAATCTGTTGGACACACATCAGGACACGAGGTATAGCCAAAATACAAAATCGACCATTTATTGTTAACTGCCTCGGACAGAGTGATCGGTCTATTGTCATTAAGTAGCACAAGATTTGCATCTAAGACTTTAGGGCTTGAATATAGAGAAACAGTGGGCGTGACTTGTTTCTTTAACTCATTAAACTGGTCAGCACTAGGCATTAATAAGAAGTAGGCCAGGGCTACAATACCAAGACTTAGAGCTATAGAAATTTTGCGTACAGTTGAGTTATTAGAGGTAGTCATCGAGAATTTTCCTGTTAGTTGCGTGATTTAAAGATTTTATGTATTAGGCTAATTATACTAAGTAGTAATAGCAAGGCAACGGCATTGTGCAGTACTGCAAGCGCCATTGGCAGTGACAAAATAACGTTTAATATGCCTAAAGATATCTGGGTAATTAGCAACCCAGCAATTACAAACTGATGACTCTTTAAGTGGGAGTAGTGCTTTAATGAAAAAATCAAAAAAACCAGTACGACAGAAGTAACTAGCGCACCAATGCGATGAATCATTTGAATAGCGGCTCGAGCTTGGTTCTCTAGTACGCCATATTCGTAGTTATGCTCTGTGCCAATAGGGCCCCAATATAAAGCTTTAGAAAAATCTAAGTCTGGCCACCAAGAATTTAAACAGGTTGGAAACTGGTCGCCACAAGAAAGGGCTGCGTAGTTTGTACTAGTCCAGCCACCTAGAATTATTTGTACACTAAGCACAAGCAGGGATAGTAAGAGTAAATACTTATGTCGTTTTAGGATATGACGATACGCAGTTGTCCGGTGGCTTTGATTAAGATATAACCAATAGAGTACGGCACTGGTCGTAAAGCCACCAATAAGGTGCGTGGTGACAATACCAGGGTGAACCATTAGCGTAACAGTCCACATGCCAAACATACCTTGCAAAATAACAAAAAATGCTGCAAAAGTTGGCAGCGCCATAGATTGAGGGCGCTGTGTTTTTCTTTTTAAGGCAAGCAGCCAAAGTATAAGAATGGTTAGCCCCAAAGTAGAGGCTGCATATCGATGAAGCATTTCCTTCCAACCTTTGAGCGCCTCAAGTGGGCGCTCAAAGCCTTCAATTTTGGTACCATCAGCCACATCAGGAACCGTGAGTTGACCATAGCAACCTGGCCAATCAGGGCAGCCCAAACCGGCATCGCTTAGCCTGGCATAAGCGCCAAGTATGACCACTATCAGTGCAAGAATAATTGAAAATTTAAGTATTTTTTTATACATGAAGCGTTATTGTTTTATACGAAAAAAAACACCAGCATAGCATTAAAACTAGGCTGGTGTTTCAAGAATAGTTTGAGTTTAGTTTATATTACCAATCATCTCTTCATATGCATGCCAAGTGGCGTGAGCCAAGACAGGAATAATGATAACCAGGCCAATAAAGTAAGGTGTTAGTAGTCCCAGAACCACAACGATACCCACAAATATAATCCAAGGAATCATTACTAAGGTATTTTTTGAAGCAGCTCTTAAGCTAGTAGTGATTGCCGTAAATGGATCCACATCCTGGTCATGAACCATCGGAAATGAGAACCAGCTAATCATGAAAGCGATCAGCCCCAGTGCTAAAGTAAAGGCTGAATAAGCAACAACAAATACCATATTAGTGCCATTGAGAAAGTCAGCCACAAGGTTTTGTATGATGGTTTGGTCAGAGTTGACAATATTTAGCGTACCAGCATTGAATACAGTATAAATCAGTGGAGAAAATACCATCCAAGTAATGGCAATCAACATTAATATAATTGATAAGAAAATTGAAGGACACGATCCGTTTGATTTAATTGATGCTTTGAGTACACTTCCAACAGTAGGCGTCTCTCCATTGGAGATTTTTCTAGAAACATCGTAAAGACTAATAGCTGACATAGGGCCCAATACTAATATAATCATAATTATTAGGGGTGCAGCAACATCATGTAATATGACAGACTGCTCTAGAAATACCCATAAATTGTAAACTACAAAGGTAAATATTCCGCCGTAGAAAATAGCCAATTTTGGACATATTAAAATATCTTTAAAAGCCTTACTGACCCACGTTACTGGGGCACTAAGCCCTACATGATTGACGGGTGCTTTTTTGCCCGCATTTTTTTTCATTCTTGCTGTTTGTGCTATTACCATCTTCTCTCCTCATGAAATTAATGTGTAATGATTAGAACATTCATTGTTTGGCTTGTCAAGAATATTAGAAAGAATTGATATAAATCAAGGGGTTATTTACAAAGATATGTTAACTCGTTAAACAAAATGTAGTAAGATGGCTCTAAATTTTTTTGATCAGTTTGGCATTTTATGCAAACGGTTGCTTTTATCTGGGGGGATATATGAGCAAATTAGCAAGGGTTGTAGCGTCGTCTATAGCACTAACTTCTACAGCAGTATTTTCAGAATACGGCTTAAATATGACTAAAGGCGTCACGTCAATTAGTCGAGATATTTACGACTTACACATGATGGTTTTTTGGGTTTGTGTCGTCATTGCAGTCATTGTGTTTGGTGCAATGTTCTACTCTGTGTTTGCTCACAGAAAGTCTAAAGGCGCAGTAGCCGCTCAATTCCATGAAAGCACTAAGGCTGAAATTCTATGGACGCTTATTCCAGTTGTGATTTTAGTTGGAATGGCAATTCCTGCCACTAAAACACTGATTGATTTAGAAGACACCTCCAAAGCTGAAATGAGCATTAAGGTCACTGGGCACCAGTGGAAGTGGCAATATGATTATCCGAAAGAAGGTATTAGCTTCATGTCCAACCTGGCTAAAAGCTCAAAAGATTCTTTGAAAAAAGACATCAAGGATAAGCCGGAACATTATTTACTAGAAGTGGATAAGCGCCTTGTGATTCCAGTTGACACCTCTGTTCGCTTTTTAATCACCTCAAACGATGTGATCCACAATTGGTGGGTTCCAGCATTTGGCGTTAAGCAAGATGCTAACCCTGGGTTTATTAACGATGCTTGGGCTCAAGTCGATAAGATCGGAACTTACCGTGGTCAATGTGCTGAATTATGTGGAACTTTTCATGGATTCATGCCAATTGTGGTTGATGTTGTGTCAAAAGCAGATTATGCAAAATGGGTTGCTAAAGAGCAATCTGCTGCTGCTGCCGCAGTTGCTAGTGCAACTAAAACATGGACTAAGTCAGAGTTAATGGCTAAGGGTAAAAATGTCTATGAAACCAATTGTGCAGGCTGTCACAAGATAGATGGCTCAGGAATGCCGCCTATCTTCCCAGCTATGATAGGCTCAACTATTGCAAATGGCCAAGCGTCAGACCATATGTCGCTTGTGCTTCATGGTAAAGGGGGCATGCCAGCATTTAAAATGTTAGGCGATGCAGATTTAGCTTCAGTTATTACCTATGAAAGAAATGCTTTTGGTAATACTGGAAGTGTAGTTCAACCTTCAGACATTAAGTCTGCACGTTAATTAAGGGAGAGATATTATGACAACAGCAACAGCTTCTCATGACGATCATCACCATGGCCCTGAAAAAGGCTTAATGAGATGGATTAAAACAACGAATCATAAAGACATTGGTACACTTTACTTGTGGTTTGCATTTAGCATGCTACTCATTGGTGGTGCATTGGCAATGGGTATCCGTATGGAGCTTTTACAGCCTGGTCTACAATTAATGGACCCGCACTTCTTTAATCAGCTGACTACCATGCATGGGCTTATTATGGTTTTTGGAGCTATTATGCCGGCGTTCGTTGGCTTGGGTAATTGGTTGATTCCAATGATGGTCGGTGCGCCAGATATGGCACTACCTCGGATGAACAACTGGTCATTTTGGATACTACCCTTTGCGGGCGGCATCTTACTTAGTACCTTCTTTATGGAGGGCGGTGCTCCAGCATTTGGTTGGACGTTCTATGCACCATTATCAACAACGTTCGCGCCTGATAGTACTGACTTCTTTATTTTTGCTGTTCATTTATTAGGATTTTCATCAATCATGGGTGCAATTAATATTATTGCAACTGTACTTAATATGCGTGCCCCAGATATGAAGTTAATGGACATGCCTTTATTTGTTTGGACGTGGTTAATTACGTCGTTCTTGCTAATTGGTGCGATGCCAGTTTTAGCTGGTGCGGTAACCATGATGCTGACAGATCGAAACTTTGGTACAGCATTCTTTGACGCCACCGGTGGCGGTGACCCAGTGATGTTCCAACATATATTCTGGTTCTTTGGACATCCTGAAGTCTATATTATGATTTTGCCAGCCTTTGGTGTGGTTTCTCATATTATCCCAACGTTTGCACGTAAGCCTTTATTTGGTTACTCTTCAATGGTATATGCGACAGCATCGATTGCCTTCTTGTCATACATCGTTTGGGCACATCACATGTTCCTAACAGGAATGCCAGTCGCAGGTGAACTGTACTTTATGTACGCCACCATGCTGATTGCGGTGCCCACGGGCGTTAAGGTCTTTAACTGGATCTCTACAATGTGGCGAGGTTCAATGACGTTTGAGGCACCAATGCTATGGGCAATATCGTTTGTATTCTTATTTACGATTGGTGGTTTTTCTGGATTAATGCTAGGCATAGCGCCTGCAGACATTCAATATCATGATACATATTTTGTTGTTGCACACTTTCACTATGTACTAGTAACTGGCGCACTGTGGTCAATCATCGCTGCAACATTCTACTGGCTGCCTAAATGGACTGGAAGAATGTACAACGAAAGTTTGGCAAAAATACATTTTTGGTGGGCAGTTATCTCCGTTAATGTATTATTCTTCCCACAGCACTTCCTGGGACTTGCGGGCATGCCGAGAAGAATTCCAGATTATTCGCTGCAGTTTGCAGACTTTAATATGATTTCATCAATTGGTGGCTTTGCATTTGGCGCTTCGTTTATTTTGTTTACTTATATTGTCGTTGACTGTATTCGTAATGGCAAGCCAGCAAGCGCAAGACCATGGGAAGGCGCTAAAGGCTTAGAGTGGACGCTAGCTCCAAAAGCTCAGTATCATAGCTTTAATACACCACCATCAAGAGAGCTGATTGAAGCAGAGTCTCAGCATTCATAATGGATGAGCAACAAAAAGGCGTTATGGTCACGGCAATGATTTTTGGCGCAATAGCAGTAGGGGTTTTTGTAGCGACTATCGTATTTTATGGCTAATAATTTGAGGGCAAAAAGTAAAATTAAAACATGGTTTTGGGTTAAGTTAATATCAGCGCCAATTTTCATGTTTGTATTTGCTGTTGTCATCATGCCACCAATTTATGATGTTTTTTGTGAAATAACAGGATTTAATGGAACGACTGGCCGAGTAGACTCTGAACAAAAGTACGAGGTTAAAGAGGATAGAAAGGTTGACGTTAGTTTTTTTGCAATGACAATGGGCGGTTTCCCCGTTCAGTTCAAACCTAAAGTTCATTCTTTAGAGGTGATACCTGGAAAGTTTTATACGACCAGTTATATTGCAAAAAATAATACGGATCAAGTTGTTATTGGTCAGGCGGTACCAAGTGTTGCTCCGACAGATGCAGCACTGCACTTTAAAAAACTAGAGTGCTTTTGTTTCAATAGGCAAGTGTTCCAGCCGCACGAAGAGCTAGAAATGACGCTAAGATTTGTGGTTGAGCCAGAGTTAGATGAGCGCATACAAGATATAAGCTTGTCATACAATTTTTTTAAACTTGAAAGTTAGAAAATGGGGAAGGGAAAATGAGCGAAAAAGAATATTACATACCTGAGGGGACCTATTGGCCGATTATTGGATCAATAGGTATTTCAATTCTATTGGTTGGTTTTGCTAATCAAATGCATGATGTTAGCTGGGGATCGTCAGCTATGGTACTTGGCTTTGCAATTATAGTCTTTATGTTATTTGGCTGGCTTGGTCAAGTTATTAATGAGAGTGTTAGCGGCAAATATAACCAGCAAGTAGATCGATCTTTTCGCTGGGGCATGAGCTGGTTTATTTTTTCAGAAGTGATGTTCTTTGCCGCTTTCTTTGGTGCCTTGTTCTATGCACGGGCATTAAGCGTTCCTTGGTTAGGTGGTGCGGATAACAACATCTTTACGCCAGATCTCTGGAATGGCTTTAGTGCCACATGGCAACAAATCGCCTTTACCACTCCTGGCACAGTACTACAATCTGGAACTGCAATATCAATTCCAACAAAATTAGTTGATGCAACTGGCTTACCTGCTTTAAACACTATTTTATTATTACTTTCTGGTGTCACACTAACGTTTGCTCATCATGCATTAAGAAGTGATAAGCGTAATCAAGTTATTGGCTGGTTAGTAGCCACTATTGCATTAGGTTCAGCATTTTTAGGCTTTCAAATTGCAGAGTATGGGCATGCCTATGCCGACGGTCTTAAGCTTACCTCAGGTATTTATGGCTCTACATTCTACATGCTAACTGGATTCCACGGGTTTCATGTAACACTGGGTGTTATTATGTTGACGGTTATCTTGTTTAGAGTTCACAAGTCACATATAAGCACTGATAATCATTTTGCTTTTGAGGGCGTAGCTTGGTACTGGCACTTTGTGGACGTGGTCTGGCTTGGGTTGTTTGTATTTGTGTACTGGGTTTAAAAAATAAAATACTTGTTATAAGGAGTTAATATGTCAGACGTTATTATCATTATCATCATCATTGGAATCTTGTTGGCGCTTGGTTCTGGGTTATTAGGGCTAATGCGAGGCGGATCTGCTGGGTCCGATAAAATGTTCCGGTCTTTAGTAGTGCGAGTCGCCCTGTCTGTGTTCTTGTTTGCTGTGCTGATGTTATCAGCGTATATGGGATGGATTGAGCCAAATGTTGTTGTAATGGATGCCACTATCGCCAAGTGATTGGAAGGCTTCTATCCCTTCCGGGTTTTCTGATAGTTGTTGTTATATATGGTCTAGTATCACTAGGCCTATGGCAATTAGACCGTGCTGATGAAAAACTGGAAATTACCAAGCAAATAACGTTAGCTCAGGGTTTAGCACCTGAGCATACTTCTAGCTCGATCGGACTAGTAGAAAAAGAGCACTACAATGTGTTGTTATCAGGGCATTACGCAGGTGACTTTCAATTTATCTACGACAATCAAATTGTTAACGGCAATGCGGGTTATTATGTCATGACCCCCTTTATATTGTCTGATCAAAAGGCTGTCTTAGTCAATCGTGGATTTGTGCCTTGGCGCGGTAGAAGGGATAAGCTCGCTAATATTCAGATTGATAGTCAGTCTAGGGTTATCGAAGTATCTTTAATTAAACCAGTAGAGCGCATCGAGTTGGATAATAGCGCGGAGCATAAAAAATTTCCTTTATTGATTCAGTCTATTAATATGAGCCAACTTGAAATATTGTCTAAGCTAGAGTTTGTGCACATCATTGGAAGGCTTGACAAGAAGTCTTCTGATGGATTTTTTAGACAATGGAGGCCTTTTTACGGTAGTTCTGATAAGCATTTAGGCTATGCATTACAATGGTTTTTAATGGCATTCGCTTTGTTAATTATCGCTTTGAGACTTCTCATAAGAAAATAAGGCTCACTCAAATCACCATCCCTATAGATGCGGCTTTATGTAAAATATAAATAAAGTTAGCCACGTAATTGAAAAGTGTTGAGTTTAGGCTTTAGTGGGCTATTAAAATACTAAAAATTGATTTATATCAATAAACAATCACATATTTGACGGTATCATTACGCCAAATATAGAGTCTCATTGTGATTCTTTATGGATTATAAAAGTAAGAGCATTAATTAAAAAAAGAGGACTGTTTATGAATTTAGCAGAAAAGTATGATTTAGGTGTCGTTAAGTGGTTTACGATTATGTCGTCCATTTACTTGGTGGTTGGTACATTAATAGGTGTATACATCGCTTCCGAGTTGGCGTTTCCATATCTTAATGACTTGGGCACTGATCTTCCGTATTTCCAATTTGGTCGCTTGAGACCTCTACACACAAACGCAGTAATTTTTGCCTTTGGTGGTTCAGCATTGATGGCAACAGCCTTCTATATTGTTCAAAGAACAAATCAAGTGCGTCTTTGGTCAAACAAGATGGCTTGGTTTACATTCTGGTCTTGGAATACTGTTATCGTACTTGCTGTTATTACATTACCTCTAGGCTTAACCCAGTCTAAGGAATACGCAGAGCTTGAATGGCCAATCGATATTTTGATTACGCTATCGTGGGCATCGTACTTATATAACTTCATCATGACTATCCATATTCGTGACCGTAATAAAGTGCCACACGTTTATGTAGCAAACTGGTTCTTCATGGGCATGATGGTGATGGTTACTTACCTTCACGTAGTGAACAACCTATCAATTCCAGTAGACTGGTTTAAATCTTACTCAATTTTCTCTGGCGTACAAGACGCTATGATTCAATGGTGGTGGGGTCATAATGCAGTTGGATTCTTCTTAACAGCCGGCTTCTTGGGCATGATGTATTACTTCGTACCTAAGCAGGCAGAGCGACCAATTTACTCATACCGTTTATCAGTTATCCATTTCTGGGCA
>CAYYGB010000023.1:0-10073 GCA_964471285.1 uncultured Candidatus Thioglobus sp. | reverse complement strand
GCCTTTATTAAAAACAAATCCAAGAAAAATAACTACAGGTGATTACATTGTTATCGTTAACGCTGAAAAGGTTAAGGTAACAGGTAAGAAATTTGATGACAAGATGTATCATCACCATACTGGTTATGTTGGTCACTTAAAGTCAATTGCATTTAAAGATTTGCAAGCTAAGCAACCAGAAGAAATTATCAACAAGGCTGTTAGAGGCATGTTGCCAAAGGGTCCTCTAGGCAGAGATATGTTTAGAAAAATGAAAGTATTTGCAGGTTCTGAGCATACACATGGTGCACAACAACCGCAAGTTTTAGATATTTAAGGTAAGAATTATTATGGCAAAGACAGAAACATTTTACGCAACAGGCAGAAGAAAAACATCAGTAGCTCGTGTATACATGACTAAAGGTAAAGGTGTATTTACAGTAAATAAACGTCCTATGGATGAATATTTTGGCCGTGAAACTTCTTCAATGATTATTAATCAACCGTTAGACACTGTTGAAATGAGAGACAAGTTTGACTTTAACATCATTGTTACAGGTGGTGGTGATACAGGTCAAGCGGGTGCAATTCGTTTGGGTGTTACACGTGCACTAATGGAATATAACGGTGACCTAAGACCTGATTTACGTAAAGCAGGCTTTGTTACTCGTGATGCTAGAGTTGTGGAACGTAAAAAAGTTGGCCGTAAGAAGGCACGTAAGAGCGAGCAGTTCTCGAAGCGTTAAACCTTTTTCGAAAGACAATAGAAAAACCCGCTATCAGCGGGTTTTTTGTTGCCTAAGATTTGTAGTCATGTTCTGACAATTTGTTATAGCGAATAATTGATTGTACTGTTTCAACATACTCATAGCCAATTTCAGCATAATTTTCTAGCCCTTCGGCTAGAGCAACACCAGTAATTGGTGATTGTTTATCGCGCTTGTTTTTTCGAATTTTTCTTAAAGTTTGATAAGCAGAATTTCGATTAATCGAGCGTAGGTAATATTCAACACCTTTAGACAAAGATGAAAATTTAGCTACTTCATGCGTATCATGTTTGTCGCGTTTTAGGGGAACTACACCACAACCTTTTTCAAAGCACCAAAGGCCAAAAAAGTTGTTGTAGTGCTTAGCAAAGCGCGATCTTCCCCAATTTGATTCGTAGGCACCTTGTGCCAATACCAGAGAGGCTGGCACAATATCTACACGGTTTAAAAGAGTGTCAATATCATCTTCTTTGACGCGATAGTATCGGTATATATCCTTTAATTTAAATGAATTAATATCACCAGTTTTAATATCGTGCCTTAGCTGGATAATCTTTTCATTTTGTTTGTTAATTTCTGGCAATAGGTATTTGAAAAAAGCTTGCTTACGCAGATTAACATCTTTAATTTGGTCAAAATCAGGTGTCTTATGGGAGTTCATCCATGATTCAAGCCCCCAAAATTCTTCTGCCTGAACAGGTGAGGTTAATAGTAATAGTATTAGTATTGTTGGTTTAAATTTCAAATTCTTCACAAGATGCACTTAATACATCTATTGTAAACATTTTTTCGATGGGTAAACTGAGTAGATAAGATTTAATAACTCTTATCACTCCAGCATGAGCAATAATGAGAACAGATTTAGACTTTTTAGCAGTAATTATTTTGAAAGAGGTTAAAACTCGACGTTGAAAATCATATAAATCCTCAGCATTAGATGGTTTATTTTCAATAGGACTAAGCTTAAATGCATCAACTAAATCTTGTCCAATCTGAGTTGAACTTTGACCTTGCCAATCACCAAAGCCTAATTCTGAAAAATTATCTACAATTTCTAGTGGTAATTTTTGTTGTTGATGTAAGTGTTGAGCAAATGATTGACAGCGTAAAAGAGGTGAGGTGACGATTAAATCCCATGACTGATTTTGAGTAGCATCTAGCATTTGCTGCCAGCCTTTCTCAGTTAGTGGATCATCTTGGTTGCCACGATAGATTCGACCACCAACAGGCTCTCCGTGGCGAAGAAGACTAAGCTTCATTCATCAATTTGTTCTCGTGACATTAGGTGGTTAACTGCTTGAGTTGGACTCACTTTACCTAGAGTTACTAAGTGTACTTGTTCACAAATTGGCATTTCTACTTGTTGTTCATCCGCAATTGATAGAATAAGATCTAGTGTATTTAAACCTTCCACAGTAGCACCCACATTTGTGAGTGCATGTTCTACATCATGACCCTTGGCAAGCTCTTTGCCAAAGCGCCTATTTCTAGATAAATCATCAGAGCAGGTTAGTACCAAATCACCTAGGCCAGATAGTCCAACGAAAGTAGATTCGTTAGCATTCATGCTTTTCCCTAAGCGAGTCATTTCAGCTAAGCCACGAGTAATCAGAGCAGCCTGAGTATTAATACCGTAGCCTAAACCTGAGGCTATGCCAGCGGCAATAGCCAAGATGTTTTTAACACTACCACCAATTTCAACACCAATAATATCTTCGTTGGTATAAGCACGCAAGGTCTTTGTTTGTATTAAATCAGCCCAATGTTTTCGAGTATTTTTGTCTTTAGAAGCTGAAACTAAAGCCGTTGGTTTTTGGCTAGCCACTTCAAAAGCAAAACTAGGCCCAGATAAAACGCAGCCATGATAATCTGGCAATATACGCTCAAAACTTTGATACAAAAAACAATTAGCAGAAGTATCAAAGCCTTTGGTTGCCCAAGCTATTTGCTGATTTTTATTCAATAAAGGCTTTAAAGTCTGCAATACCTCGCTAAAAGCGTAGCTCGGTGTGGCGATTAAAATATTGTCACATTGAGCTAGTTCAGTATAACCATGTACAATTTGAATATTACTGGTGTAAGGCTTTGATAGGGCAGGGTGTTGAGGTTGTAATGAACTCGCTTCAAGCTGAGTATGAGCATGAAGATAAATAGTGTCAAACTTCTCGCTTAGAACGATAGCCAGTGCACTTCCCCAGGCGCCAGCACCAATAATACTAAGATTATTACTCATTACTGAGCTAATATTTTATCTAATTTACCTGACTGATCAGCAGCGGATAAATCATCAAAACCACCTATATGAACGCCATTGATAAAAACTTGAGGCACGGTATTTCTGCCAGTAAGCTCCATGACTTCATCCCAATCACCTGAACTTTTAACATGATGCTTTGTAAATGGAATACCTCTTTTTTCTAATAATTGGTAAGCACGCTGACAAAAAGGGCAAGAATCACTACAATAAATTTTATTTTTTTTCATTTTTTATCCTTTTAATATTAGATTTTAATAGGGAGCTTTGCTTTCTTCCAAGCTTGAAAACCACCCTTAAGATTGTATACGTTTTCATATTCATGGCGAGTTAATAGACCAGCAATATGGCTTGATCGTGAGCCACTTCGACAATAAACTAAAATATTTTTATCTTTATCAAGCTTATCTAGCTGAGCCTTGACGTCGCTTAAAGGAATATGAAGATCGTTGTCAATATAGCCATTTTTCCTTTCTTTCTTTTCTCTCACATCTAAAATAATTAGATTGTCATCGTCCATGAGTGATGTTGCAGCATTTACATCTATATCTTCATATTTTTTTAGTTTGTCAGCAACAATGTTGCCGATTAGTAAAGCCACTAAAACAATTAGAGTGATGGTTGTAAACAACTGATCCTCAGCAAATAAAAAATTAATAATTTCCATAGTTATTGTGTTTTTCCTTGTAAAAAGTTATTTAACATCTCATGACCTTGTTCTGTCAAGATAGACTCAGGGTGAAATTGTACACCTTCAAGTGCAAATTCTTTGTGTCGAATGCCCATAATTTCATCCATAGCACTTTCGCTATTTTCAGTCCAGGCAGTAATTTCAAAACAATCTGGTAGTGTGGTTTGATCGGCTACCAAAGAATGATAACGTGTTGCGTTGAGCGGATTTTTAAGGTCAGTAAACATGCCTTTGTTGGTGTGGTGAACCTTTGAAACTTTACCATGCATGATTTTTTTAGCACCGATAATATCACCGCCAAAAGCCTGAACCATAGCCTGAAAGCCAAGACAAACACCCATCATAGGAATCTTTCCACTAAAGTGTTTAATAGCTTCAATTGAAATTCCAGCCTCATTGGGCGTGCAAGGACCTGGTGAAATGACTAAAAATTCGGGCTTTAGCGCTTCAATTTCTTTAAGTGTTATTTCATCGTTACGATGCACTTCAACCACTTGTCCTAGCTCGCCAAAATACTGCACCAAGTTATAGGTAAAAGAGTCGTAATTGTCAATCATGAGTAACATAGTGAGGCCTATTTTACCGCTAAAAAGGAAGCGAAGTTAAGGCACTGAAAATGACAGGTGTGAGAGGTAAATCCTGCTTGATCAAAGCGCTTGAAGTGTGTTGATTGACTATCAGTAATTAATACATTTTCAATAGATTGACGCTTGGCAGCAATTTCAAGTTCGCTATAGCCATTGGCGCGTTTGAAGTCTAGATGTAGCTCAGTCATTTGTTGTTGTTTTTGCTGATCATCGAAATGAATTTTTTCTGAAACGATAAGCGCTCCATCTTTATTAAGTCCTTGATATATCTTATCTATCAAAGCTTGTCTATTTTCTGGCGAGATGAATTGCAAGGTTAAGTTCAGCACGACGAGCGAGGCATTTTCTATCTTAAGTGTTTCGATGTCTGCACAAATTACTTCTACATTGTCAATTTTTCCTTTTAGAGTTTTGGTGCATTTTTCCACCATGCTGGAGGAATTATCTACAGCGATAATATGCGTATTCTTATGCGTGTTATTGATACCTAGAGCAGTTGATGTGGCACCCGTTGAAGCACCTAAATCGTAGTAGTTTGTATCGTCTTGGCCATAGGTTTTGACGCATAAGCCAATCATCTCAATCATTGATTGATAGCCAGGCACACTGCGTCTAACCATGTCATCAAATACATCAGCTACTTTTGCATCAAAGGTGAAATCTACTAAGTCACTTTCTTGACTAAAAATTTGATCACGCATACAGCTCTTCCATAAAAAATTCACTGACCAATAGCTTGGTCTCGCCAATAGTAAAGGTTGACCTTCTACCCCAGATATTATCAATTTGTGTAATCTGCATTGGGCCACGTTTAATGCTAGGGTCGTTAAACAAAATCTCACCCAAAGGCTTGGAGCCAATATTTAAAATCTCTTGAGTGTCATCAGTAAGAGGAATAACAGAACGTGCAAAAACCATAACTTTGCCATTGCCTAATAATTCCACTTCTCGAATTGTATAGGCTTGATGAGCATTGATAGCCTCAATTTCATGCACATGAGGGGTTAGTTCTTGTTGTGATAATACATGCACTGAAAAATCAGGAAATTGCTGTTTTAATTTAGTCGTTAACGAAGTGTTGTCATCCAGCCAAAGCTGAACAGCTGCAGGTGCTTTTTGGATTAGTGTTAAGTCTTGCCAAACGAGGTTGCGAGTATCAATCATGCTAACATTTTATGCTAAGTATTAGCATACTGTGACTTGTCATGTGTGATCCAGCGATTGATCAGTGCTTGCTGATTTTTTTCATTATTTTGCAAGAGCTGCTCTGCATAATAGTTAACTTGTTTAAGTAGATATCCATCACGCACAATGTTGGCAATTTTCATATCTGCAATACCCGTTTGCTGTGTGCCTAATATTTCACCCGGACCGCGTAATTCCAAATCTTTATTGGCAATTTTAAAGCCATCATTGGTTTGTCTTAAAATATCAAGACGCTCAATAGCGTTACCACTTAGTGGCGGCTGGTACATCAAAATACAGATACTCGCTTCAGATCCACGACCCACACGACCGCGCAATTGGTGTAGTTGCGCCAAGCCTAATCTCTCAGAGTTTTCAATCACCATTAGTGAAGCGTTCGGTACATTGACACCCACTTCAATAACAGTCGTTGCCACTAGTACGTTAATATCACCGGTACTAAATCGAAGCATAATATCGTTTTTCTCTTGTTTATTCATTTTTCCATGAATCAATACAATACTAAGATCAGGTAAGTTTTCTTCTAAATAAAGGTGAGTCGTGGTGGCCGCTTGAGCACGCAAAACTTCGGACTCTTCAATTAAAGTACACACCCAATAAACTTGATTATTTTCTTTGCAAACCTGCCTAATTTTATCAAGCACTTTGTCTTTTTTGTTATCTGCCAATGCAATTGTTTGTATTGGGCTTCTACCTGGTGGTAATTCATCAATAATCGATGAATCAAGATCAGCATAGGCACTCATGGTGAGTGATCTTGGAATTGGCGTGGCTGTCATCACTAATTGATGCGGTGTATTGTGTGCTTTTTGGGCGAGTGATAATCTTTGGTGTACGCCAAATTTATGCTGCTCATCAATGATCACTAGGCCCAGTTTATTAAATTCTACTGCTTTTTGAAAAAGAGCATGTGTACCAATGACAACTTGAGCAGTGCCAGAAACAATAAGTGCTAGTTGTTCACTTCGCTGTTGAGCATTTTGAGAACCTGTTAAAAAAGCAATCCGAATACCAAGTGGCTCTAGATAATCACGAAACCCATGATAATGCTGGTTGGCTAGTATTTCTGTTGGCGCCATAATAGCAGCTTGAAAACCATTTTCAGCAGCCTGTAAGCAAGCAAACACAGCGACAATGGTTTTTCCAGAGCCAACATCACCTTGCAAGAGTCTCAGCATTGGATGGTTTAAACTTAAGTCAGTATTAATTTCATCCACACTGCGCTGTTGAGCAGTGGTTAATTTAAAGCCTAAATTTGCAGATAATTGATCAGGCAAAACTTTAGAAATATTGAAAATATTGGAAATGGCCTGTTTTCGCTCATTTTTTAGCATTAATAAGCTAAGTTTTTGCGCACAAAGCTCTTCAATAATCAATCTTTGCTGTGAAATGTGCCTAAAATTGGCAATTTGGTCGATATTATCGTCGATTTTGGGGTGATGTAGTGTGTGCAAAGCCTGCTTTAAAGGAGGCATTGAATTTTTTGACAAATTTTCGAAATAGTCAAATAAATCACTTTTTTGTAGTGTTTCTAGGGCGATATTAACCCATTTTTTGATTTGTGGCTGATGAATGCCACCTGTTAAAGGATATACCGGGCTCAGTGTTTTTTCTATCAGTGTTGGCTGACCTTTAGAAATAAGTCGATATTCTGGATGATGAATTTCCAACCCATCTCGCCCAATCTTGACTTCACCAAAGCACTGAATAAGTTCGCCTCGAGTTAGTTGCTGTTTTTGGTGCTGATTAAAGTGGAAAAAACGCAATAGCAATGTACGATTATTGTCATCTGATAGATAACACAATAATTGGCGCTGACGTGTCGCAACTTCTTCAATGCGATCAATAGTTAGTTCGATTAATATTTCCGAGCCAACTTGTGCTTCGCTTAGCGTTGTAAATTTGGTTTTATCTTGATAGCGATTTGGCAAATGAAACAAAAAATGTTCCAAGGCATAAATACCGATTGCATTAAGCCTTTCTTGAGCTTTTGGACCTAGCCCATTTAAGCTGATAATGGGATCAGATAAATGCTGCATTGCTATCTTTATGAATTGTCGTTACACGACTCTATTACCATTACTCCATCCATTTCAACTTGCGAACCTTTAGGTAATTCTTTAATACCAACCGCTGCTCGAGCGGGATATGGCTCGTCAAAATATTGCGCCATAATTTCGTTCACTGTTGGAAAGTTACTTAAGTCGGTTAAGAAAATATTAAGCTTAACAATATCATTAAGACTACCACCTGACTCTTTGCAAACTGCGACTAGGTTTTGAAATACTTGGTCAATTTGTGCACCGATGTCATCTGATACCATTTCCATAGTTTCAGGGACTAGAGGAATTTGTCCAGATAAATAAATCGTTGAGCCGCCAGTTACGCAAACAGCCTGAGAGTATGTGCCGATAGCTTTTGGTGCTTTATCGGTAGAGATAATTTGTTTTTTCATAATGTTTATTTTTTAGAGTTAATCATAAAATGATTATACGAAATATTTTGTTGATATGCAGATAAAAAACGCTATGACTACTTTTTAATAAGAGTCGTGCTAATAATACAAATCCTTTATGTAATCAGTTTTTCAAAAAATCATGACGAGCAACTATAATAAGACATTCCGCCAACGTCAAAAAGTTCAGGTGGCTTTAATTGGTAGTATTTTCCCTCTACATCGCTAGTTTGTTCAGCGTAAGGCTGGATCATGACTTCTTGTAATTCTCGAACTAGAGAATAATCTCTTTGAGCTGCGTGTTGATACGCAGGAACCACAAACCACTCTCTCAAACTGTACTTTGGATTGACTAGCTTCATCTGCTTAGAAATCTGTTCTTGAGTATTCGTCGAACTATCGATAAGTAGCCTCCATTTTATAAGCCACTCTGACCAACGCTGATCAAGCTCTTGGGAGGTCGAATGCCTGTAGAAGCTTTTTTTGAGTGGAATAATATCATCAGGTACTGTTGACAGTTCACGAAAGAAGAGTGTGTAGTCAACAGGCGTTTGAGCCATAAGTGATTGCAGTTCAGTGAATAACATGGCGTCAAAAGTTTCAAGTCCGAGTTTTGCAGTCCACATTTTTTCCATTTGCTTTTGCATCACTTTAGAAAAGCTATTTAGAATTTCATCGAGCTGTTGTAATTGATCTTGATGCGACGTTAATAATGGCTGTAAAGCTTTACAAAACATTTGAAAATTACGCTGCGCAGCGACTGGCTGGTTTAAAAATGAGAAGTGAAGTCCACCACTCGACCAAGGTTGGAACTGCGGACTAAACTCATCGCAGAATCCAAACGGACCGTAATCAATTGTAAAGCCACCAGCCGCACAATTATCACTGTTGAAGTTGCCTTGGCAATAACCAACGCGTATCCAATTAGCCACAAGTGACGTAAGACGTTCGCGAAATTCGCGTGCGAGCATCACCACTTTGTCAGCAGTATTTAGTGTCTTGTCGATGTCATTAGCATATTCTCGATCAATTAAGTGAAGCACAATCATCTCGAGTTCTTCCATTGCTTTCGGGTGCTCATTCTTGCGAGCACGGCGACCAAAGAGTTCGAGTTGTCCGACTCGTATAAATGATGGAGCAACACGCGTTGAAATAGCAACAGCTTCTGATGCTAGCATATCAGGATCTTTTGAGCGTGAACCTTGTGAATACCACGGACGATTGACTCTTTCTGTTTTTGAAACATACAAACTTAGAGATCGTGAGGTTGGAACACCGAGTGCATGCATGTGCTCTTGAGCTAAGAACTCTCGAATGCTTGAGCGCAATACGGCGCGGCCATCTGCACCACGACAATAGGGTGTTCGACCACCACCTTTTAGCTGCATTTCCCAGCGTTGGCCATTGATAACAGTCTCAAGTACAGAAACTGCACGACCATCACCATAGCCATTTCCAGTTTGGAACGGGCACTGCTGGGTGTATTCGGTGCCAAATATAGAGAGTGCATATCCACTAGCCCATCCAATCGTGCGCATTGGCTTGGGAACGTGAGAAATATCACCGGAAAACATCCGCATAAAATCATCCGTCTGCGCCATGCTGTCGCTTAAGTCAAGCTCACTAAAAAAACTCTTACTATGTGAAATATATTCGGGATTTTCTATGGGTGTAGGATTGACGGGAACATAGTGGCCACTAAAGACTTGTCTAGGTGCATGATCTACGCCATTTTCTGTTGCATCGGGGTCGCAATTAAGAGTGTCAACTAGAGAATAATCAGCTAACTTTGCAAGTTCACCGAGTGTTTTGATTTTTTGAGATGGCTTGTTTATCATAAAGCTATTTTATCTAAAGTATGTCAAAGGGTTAAAGTTGAGTCTTTTCGTTTTTATCACTAAATATAAGTTTAATGTCTTTCCCTTGGTTATTTTACTGGAGATTTTCTTATTAACCAACTTATTTAGTAGGTTATTACATATTAGCATATATTAATGTTATAATATAAGTATAAATTTAAAATAAAACAGGAGTACGTATGATAGATTTAATTTTTCAAATATTTATAACAACCGTGTTTCTTGCAGGTTTGTTTGTAGCTTATAAGTGTGGTAGAAGCGACACTTGTTCACTT
>CAYYGB010000022.1:4831-10126 GCA_964471285.1 uncultured Candidatus Thioglobus sp. | reverse complement strand
GTAACCTGTTAGACCTGCCAATGGGCGCAGCTATTTTTTCTTCTCTTCTATTTGGCTTTGGCGTACTACCGAGCGTGGCTATTGCTAATACTCTGATAGGCTATTTCATCTGGGACAATTGGCTTGGTGTCGGTTTAGTAGGTTTTAGTGGTCATGTGATTGTGGGATCTTTAGCGCCAATTGCTGCAATTCTGATGATGAGATATTTTAAATTATCAGAATTTTTTGACGGCAAAAATCTTAATTTTAGGCATGTGATATTTCTCGTAATTTTGACAGCATTAATCAATACCTTATTAAAGTTCTTTATCTTCATGAGCGTTATGCCCGATTTTCATGATCCAGCTAAATTCATCTTAACTTATTTAGTGGGTGATATTTTAGGGGGCTTAGTCTTTATTTATGGAGTCAGTCGGATATCAACTTTTTTGGTGAAACAATGAAACAATTTATTATCTATAACTTAATCTCTCTTGTGGCTATATTTGTCTCTCGGATGATTATCGTCCCTTTTGATCATGTAGATATTTCTATTGGAAACTATATTTGGCTACCAATGGGAGTAGCTATTATGGCACCTTTGTTATTTGGCTTTAAAAGTTTTCCTGGCGTTCTGGCTGGTTATTTTTTAGCCGTGTTTGTTATCAAAGGCGGCGTTTGGGAAGCGGTTCATTACTATAGCTATCTGGGAAAATTTATTGACAGTGTGGCACCAATTGCCTCAATTCTAATGATGCGTTTTTTCAATTTATCTGATTTCTTTGATTCTGGCAAGATTCGCTATTCACATGTCATGTTTTTGGTAGTTCTATCTTCGTTGGTGGCGACACTTGCGAAAGTGTTTGTATACCCAATGAATGGAAAAATTATTCCCGATCCCTCGCTTTTCATCCAATCATATTTATTGAGTGATATTTTGGGCGGTGTCGTGATTGTTTACATCGTCTTTAAGTTTTTCACGCCACAATTAATCAAAAATAAGCTAATTTAGCTTTTTTAGCAAATTTTCTACTAACTCGATACGTCTGATGTCTTCAGGCATCGATTCCTTAACAATTAACTGGTTTTGACCCTTTAATTGATAGTTTTTAGGCTGTTTTTGGATTAATTGGATGATTTTTATCGGTTCAATGGTGTTTTTAGGGCCAAAAGTGATGATAGCTTTGTCTTCGTAGAGGTTAATTTCATCAATTCCTATTTTTTCGCAAAAAAGTTTAAGGCGTGTATTGGCAAATAAGTGCTTGGTAGAATCTGGCAATAAACCAAAACGATCAATCATCTCAATTTGCAATTCTTTTAGCTCATTGTTACTCTTACAGCTGGCAATGCGTTTGTACAAAACTAAGCGCTCGTGCACATCCTCTAAATAACTCTGAGGAATAATTGAAGGCAGGCCGCAATCTATTTGGATCTCATGATTAATCGGATCGTCTAGATTAAGTTTTCGTCCAGCACGCATGGCGTCAATCGTGCGTTTAAGTAAATCATGGTAAAGGTTAAAACCAATTTCACTAATTTTTCCTGATTGGTTATCACCCAGTAAATCACCCGCACCACGAATTTCAAGATCATGATTAGCCAGCATAAACCCAGCACCAAGCTCTTCTAAAGATTCAATGGCATCTAGGCGTTTTTTGGCATCTTTAGATAAAGACTGATGTGACTTAATCACTAAATAGGCGTAGGCTCGATGATGAGACCTGCCAACACGACCACGCAATTGATGAAGCTGAGCAAGGCCAAAATTTTGAGCATTATTAATAATAATGGTATTGGCATTTGGAATATCAATACCCGTTTCAATAATTGTAGTACACACCAAAATTTGAAAGCGCGCATGGTAGAAATCACCCATAATATGCTCAAGCTCTCGCGTTGGCATCTGGCCATGGGCAACCCGTACATGAACATTAGGCATAAGCTCTGTTAAGCTTTGCGCCATATTGTCAATTGAGTCAATATCATTATGTAAGACAAAAATCTGTCCACCACGATGAAGTTCTCGCGTGATCGCTTCTTTGATATTGTCATCATTCCACTCTTGTACAAAGGTTTGAATCGCACTTCGCTTCGCAGGTGGCGTAGCGATAATTGACAACTCTCTGAGTGAGCCCAGCGCCATATTTAAAGTACGCGGAATTGGTGTGGCAGTCATGGTGAGGATATCACTTTGCCCACGTAATTTTTTCAAGGCTTCTTTTTGCTTCACACCAAAACGATGTTCTTCATCGATGATAACTAACCCAAGGTTTTTGTATTGAATACTTCCTTGGATAATTTTATGAGTGCCAATAACAATATCAACTTGCCCAGTACTCAGCTTTTCAACAATAATCTTTTGTTCTTTAGGTGTTTGAAAGCGAGATAATGCAGCAATTTCTACAGGATGATGAATAAACCGATCGACAAAAGACTGATGATGCTGCTTGGCCAGTAGTGTGGTTGGCACTAAAATAGCCACCTGTTTACCTGCTTCAACAGCTAAAAATGCAGCGCGCATGGCGATCTCAGTTTTTCCAAAACCAACATCGCCACACACTAAACGATCCATTGGCTTATTGGAGCGCATGTCGGCTAAGACTTCACCCATGGTTTTTAGCTGATCAGGGGTTTCTTCAAAAGCAAAGTGAGAGACAAATGCTGAATACGCATCGTTAGGCTCTGGAAAAGCAAAGCCGGTTTGGGATTCACGTTTGGCATATATCTCTAATAGTTCAGCGGCTACGTCGTGCAAAGCTTCACCCGCTTTTTGCTTAGCCTTACTCCATTGTGGCGTGCCTAATTTGTGTAAAGGTGCATTGTCAGCTAAGGCACCAGAGTAACGCGAAATAAGATTAAGCGAGGTCATTGGCACCATAAGTTTGGCGCCACCTGCGTATTCTAATTGTAAAAAATCCTGAGATAATCCATCGTAAGTTTGAGTCTTTAAGCCTAAGTAGCGACCAACGCCATAATTTTCATGAACAATAGGATCGCCATTTTTGATCTCTACTAAGCTTTTAATGGCTTCATCAAAATCTTTATGCTTGGCCCTTCGTCTACGTTGCTGTTGAACGACCTCTTGGCCAAATAAATTGTCCTCAGTAATTACCGCAATATCAAGACCCAATAAACCTTGAGATAACTCCTGATTGGTGATATTTAACAACTGATCACTCGACAAGAAATGCTGCCAATCTTTTGCGTTTTGCGCCTCAAGGTCGTGATTTTTTAGCAACTCTTCTAGGACGCTTTGTCTACCTTGTGATTCACAGACGATGAGTATTTTTTTCTGAAAACGCTTTGCAAAACTTGATAGCTTTGATAATGGATTTTTTGCCTGTGGATCAATGCGCAATGGTGGCAATAATTTTGACGAGAAGTTTAAATGCCCAGGTTTTTCTTCTAGTTTTGAAGGATTGATAACAAGCTGTTGCTGTTGTTTGATCGCTGAAAACAATACTTCTTTGCTTAAAAATACACGATTAACGGCTAATGGTGGTCGGTCCAAGTCTTGTTTGGCGTGGTCAAATCGAGATTGGATATTAACAAAAGTCTTGTCTACTAAAGACGAAAAACCAGCAAAAGTGGCAATGGTTAATGTCTTGGGCAGGTAATCAAACAGCGTATTGGTCGAATTAAAAAAGAGCGGCAAGTAAAATTCAATACCACCAGGTAGTCGACCTTCGCTTATTTCATGATAAATAAAACTCTGATCGCCAAATGCTTGTGTGTAATTTTCTTTAAATAAACTAATACTTGACTGGTCTGTGGCAAATTCTCTTGCTGGTAGTAGTGCGATCTCATCTACTTGAATCTCACTGCGCTGAGTTGAAGTGTCAAAGCTGCGAATGGTTTCTATTTCCTGGTCAAATAAATCGATTCGATAGGGCTTATTAGCACCCATTGGATATAGATCAATTAAAGAGCCACGAATATTAAACTCACCATGTTCCATGACGGTAGTCACACGGTTGTATCCAATTTTTAAAAGTTTTTCACTTAATAAAGCAGGATTTATATCGTCGCCGATTTTAAGATCAAAGCTGTATTTCTCGCTAAATTCAATAGGGCACAAATAGGAAAACAAGGTTTCCAATGTGGTGACGACAATACCCTTTTTGAGTTGTCTAAGTTTAGACAAGGTACTAAGACGATTTGAAGTGATGTCTGGATGCGGTGAAAACTGATCATATGGCAGCACTTCCCAGTTATCAAATCTTAGGATATCTAGTGTGTCATTGTAAAAGTTTAGAGATTTATACAGCGTATCTAGATGGGTAATGTCATTTGCAATAAGCAGGATTACTTGAGATTGCTGCTGAGCATATTCGACTAAAGCAAGTGCATCTGCACTTCCATACAAAGAACCCCAATAGGTCTTCTGACCCGGATTTGAAGGGGGTGTCTTCTCAGGATATAAGTAGGGCATGGTTTTAGAGTTGTGCGCTAAGGATATCGATTCCTTCGTTTTCTAGTAATTTGATTAGCTGAATTAAAGGCAGACCAATTAATGTATTAGGATCCCTACCTTCTAGGCTACTGAATAAGCTGATCCCCAATCCTTCTGACTTGAAACTGCCAGCACAATTGTAAGGCTGTTCTTTTTTCAGATAATTATCTATTTGTTCAGGTTTAAGCGTTTTAAATATTACCTTGTAAGTTTCGACAATTGTTTGAATATTGCCGCTATTTGTATTTAAAAGACACAAACTTGTGACAAACGTGACTACATTTCCAGAACAAGCACTAAGCTGTTTGATAGCGTTTTCGTGAGTGTGTGGCTTGCCTAGTACAACGTCTTGCACGCCTAAACCATCTTGTAATGTCGCCACTTGATCTGAGGCGATAATTAATCCGTGTTGAGACTTTGCCACTTCTTGAGCTTTATCTTGAGCCAATCTATAAACCAGTTGCTCTGGTGATTCACCTGGTTTTCTTGATTCGTCAATATCAGGAGACTGCACTGAAAACTCAAGTCCAAGTTTGCTTAATAAGGTTTGACGAAAGGGGGAAGATGAAGCGAGAATTAATGCCACGAGTGCTGCCGGTGTTTGTAAAATAGAGTTTATTTTACGTTATTTGAGGCTTTTTCATGCGCTTATCCATCATTGTTGCAATGGACGACAATCAGTTAATTGGTAAAGATAATGCTCTGCCATGGAATTTACCGGCTGATTTAGGTTATTTTAAAAGGACCACCACTGGAAAAACCGTACTCATGGGTAGGAAGACGTACGAATCTATTGGTAGGCCTTTGCCCAATCGTCGAAATGTGATCATCAGTCGCAATGCTGATTTTCAGGCGCCAGGTTG
>CAYYGB010000022.1:0-4731 GCA_964471285.1 uncultured Candidatus Thioglobus sp. | reverse complement strand
TATCATTTCACTATTTTAGATAGAAAGCCATAATGTTTAAATTAATCACTTTAATGTTGTCAGCTTTGCTAATCTCAAGTTGTGTGCTAACCAAAGTTGTGACGGTACCGATGCGAGTGGGTGGCGCGGTGATTTCAATCATCCCGGTTATCGGCGAAGGTATTGACGAGGCAATTGATGAAGCGGCCGATGTTATTGACGCAGTGCCGATTTAGAATAAAATTTTAACCATAAAAAAGGGTTGCTAATCAGCAACCCTTTTTTGTTTAGCTATCTTTTACGCATTTTCTTTCAGCTAGCACTCGCTTGAAGTCTTTAGGCATAACTTTGATGAAATGTTTAATCTCATCATTCCAGTTATCAAGAATGCGCTGAGCAACTTTCGATCCTGTGAATTGTAAATGACTAGATACGAAAGTTTTCAGCTCTACTTGCGCGTCTTCATCCATAGGATCTAGATCAATCATGACTGGGTTAACCATATCTTTGAATGTATCATTTGGATTGTAAACATAGGCGATACCACCACTCATACCTGCACCGAAGTTACGACCAACTTCACCCAAAATAGCTACGCGACCACCTGTCATATACTCACAACCGTGATCACCAATGCCTTCTACAACCGCGGTAACTCCTGAGTTACGCACACAAAAACGTTCTGATACGCAACCTGATAAGTAGATTTCACCACTGGTGGCGCCGTAGCCACAAACATTACCCGCAATAATTTCATCATGCGCGTTAAAGGTTGAGTCTTTAGGTGGGTAGACAATAACCCTGCCACCTGATAAACCTTTACCAACGAAGTCATTGGCATCACCCTCAACTTCAAGAGTAATACCCTTAGCAGTAAATGCACCCAATGATTGACCAGCAGAACCAGTAAATTTAACGTGTACGCTATCATCTTTAAGTGTGTTTTCACCACGCGCCTTGACTAAGCGTGACGATAACATTGCGCCAACGGCGCGATCAACATTGGTAATTTTGCTATTAAGTTGCACGGTTTTAGTGCCATCAATAACTGACTTAGATTGCTCAAATAACGTGTTGTCAAGCTGTAATTCTAATTGATGATCTTGAGCTACCGTTTGGTAGGTGCCTGTATTGGCGTGTGGCTTTTGTGCAGGTGTTAATAATGCATCAAGATTGATTGTGCCTTGTTTCCAATGCTCGATCGCTTGGTTCATTTCCAGCATATCAACACGACCAATCATCTCGTTAACTGTTTTAAAGCCAAGATCAGCCATGATAAGACGTAACTCTTGTGCCACCATGAATAAATAATTCACTACGTGTTCTGGCTTACCGGTAAATTTCTTACGCAATTCTTTGTCTTGTGTCGCAATACCAACTGGGCAAGTATTTAAATGACACTTACGCATCATAATACAACCCATGGTGATTAGTGGCGCTGTTGAAAATCCAAATTCTTCTGCACCAAGTAGTACGCCGATAGCCACGTCACGTCCTGTTTTTAATTGGCCATCAGTTTGAATCACGACGCGTGAGCGAAGATCATTCATTACTAAAGTTTGATGCGTTTCTGCTAGACCTAACTCCCACGGTAAACCAGCATGTTTGATACTAGTGAGTGGAGATGCGCCGGTACCACCATCATGACCTGCGATAACGATATGATCAGATTTTGCTTTGGTTACACCTGCAGCAATTGTACCTACGCCAACTTCTGCAACCAATTTCACACTAATACGTGCTTCTGGGTTAGAGCGCTTTAAATCGAAAATAAGTTGAGATAAATCTTCGATCGAATAAACATCATGGTGTGGTGGTGGGGAGATTAAACCAACACCTGGTGTTGAGTGACGAATAGCAGCAATGCCTTCGTCTACTTTTGAGCCAGGCAGCTCACCACCTTCACCAGGCTTAGCACCTTGAGAGACTTTAATTTGAATTTCATCAGCATTATTAAGGTAATCAATAGTGACACCAAAACGTCCAGAGGCTACTTGTTTAATAGCACTTCGACGAGAGTCACCATTGGCATCAGGCGTCCAGCGCTTCGCATCTTCACCGCCTTCACCAGTATTTGATTTACCGCCTAAGCGATTCATCGCAATAGCAAGTGACTCGTGAGATTCTGCAGAAATTGAGCCAAAACTCATTGCACCAGTGGCAAAACGTTTGACAATTTCTTGAGCAGGCTCAACCTCATCAATAGCAATTGAATTGCCTTGTTTAAATGACATTAGACCTCGTAATGTTGAATTACGCGTGCCTTCTTCATTGGCATGATCAGCAAAAGCCCAATAGGCTGATTCATCATTATTTCGAGCAGCCAGTTGCAAGTTTGAAATTGTTTTTGGATCCCACATGTGGGTTTCGCCACCACTACGCCAATGGTATTGACCATTATTATCTAACGACTCAGCATGGTAGGCTTTTTGATGACGCTTTTCGCTTTCGGCTTGCAAGATGTCAAAGTTAACACCATCAATACGTGATGCAGTTTCAAAGAAACACTTGTCCATCACTTCTGGTGCCAAGCCAACGGCTTCAAAAATTTGAGCCCCTTTGTATGACTCTAAAGTAGAAATACCCATTTTAGCCATCACTTTTAACATACCTTTGGCAACACCTTTACGATATGCAGCAATAATAGCTTCATCACTATCGATATCAATCATGTCGTCACGACGTGCTTGCCAAAGTGCTTCAAAAGCTAGGTATGGGTTGATGGCATCAGCACCAAAACCTGTCATCAGACAGAAATGATGCACTTCACGGGCTTCGCCTGTTTCAACAATAATACCAACTTGAGTACGTTCAGAACTAGCAACTAGGTGGCGGTGAAGGGCTGAAGAGGCTAAAAGGCTCGAGATAGCAACACGATTACTACCAATATTACGATCCGATAAAATAATTAGACTATGACCATTTTTAATGGCTTTCGAGCCTTTTGCACAGATCTCATCGAGTAGCGTAGAAATTTTCTTACCACCATTAACGTCATAAGTAATGTCAATGGTTTTGGTGGTCCAACCTAAGTGATTACAATGTCTAAGTGCTGCAGTCTCTTCATTTGTTAGGATTGGATGATCAATAACTAAGCGATGTGCATTTTTAGGATTATTGGTTAATAAATTGCCTTCAGGGCCAATTGAACAGCGCAACGACATGACCACTTCTTCACGAATGGAGTCAATGGCTGGATTGGTTACTTGGGCGAATAATTGCTTAAAGTAGTCATAAATAATACGTGACTGGTCAGATAAACAGGCCAGTGCTGAGTCATTACCCATTGAGCCAACAGGATCGCGTAATTCGTTAACCAGTGGTAAAAGCATAAACTGTAAAGTTTCAGTGCTATAGCCAAATGCTTGCAAACGATGTATTAAAGAGTCAGGGTGAAAACCATGAGCCTCTTTTTCACAGTTTAGATCTGATAGGTGAATTTGTTGAGTGTCTAACCATTGTTGATACGGATTTTTGGCAGCAAATTCAGCTTTAATGGCTTCATCGTCAACCAGCTCACCTTTGTCAAAATCAACCAAGAACATTTTTCCTGGGCGTAGCCTACCTTTTGTTTTAACGTTGTCTGTTGCAACATCAACCACACCAACCTCTGACGCCATAATAACGCGGTCGTCGTGAGTTATGTAATAGCGTGAAGGGCGTAATCCATTGCGATCAAGGACTGCACCAATTTGATGTCCATCAGTAAAAGCAATTGATGCAGGACCGTCCCACGGCTCCATTACATTTGAGAAATACTCGTAAAACGCCTTCTTTTCAACACTCATGTTGGCATCATTTTGCCAGGCTTCAGGTGCCATCATTAAGACTGCTTCTTGCAGAGTACGGCCATTCATCATTAAAAACTCTAAGACGTTATCAAAGCTACCAGAGTCAGACACTTCTGTTTCAATCACAGGCAGGGTCTTTTTTAGGTTATCGCCAAATAGTTCACTTTCTAGGGTGCCTTCACGAGCGCGCATCCAATTAAAATTACCTTGGCGTGTATTAATTTCACCATTGTGAGACATGTAACGACAAGGTTGTGCACGATCCCATGATGGAAAAGTGTTAGTTGAGAATCTTGAGTGCACCATTGCCAAGTAGGTTGAGTATTCTGGGCTGGAAAGGTCTGAATAAAAATCCAGTACCTGAGAGCCCATCAACATGCCTTTATAGATAATAGTGGTGGTTGACAAGCTACACACATAAAATAATATAGCTTCAGATAGTGATTCGTCAGTTCGGATGGTGTGCGATGTTTGCTTTCTAATAATAAACAATGCACGCTCGAAAGCTGGTGTGTCAATACCATCAGCTTTACCGATAATAAGTTGCTTGATAACAGGTTGGGATTCGCGAGCAATATTACCAACATCTGCTTTTTTAGTGTCAACCGGTACATCTCTCCAGCCAATTAGAGTTTGACCTTCGCTAATAACCGCAGCTTCCATTAAACCTATGCAATGAGCACGCTGTGTATCGTCTTGCGGTAAGAATACATTACCTACACCATAATCACCTTGGGCAACAGTTTTACCAAATAAAGTGTGAATTTCAGCAGCAAAGAAATCATGAGGGATGTTGGTTAAAATACCAGCACCATCGCCTGTATTGGTCTCACAACCACAGCCACCACGATGATCCATTCTGCTTAGCATTTCTAAGGCATCTAATGTGATCTGGTGAGAAGGTTGACCCTTAACATGGGCGATAAAACCAACGCCACAGTTCTCTTTTTCATTGTTAGGT